>NZ_LASY01000030.1:0-64433 GCF_000973155.1 Grimontia sp. AD028
ATGCGAGCATCTTCAGGTTGTTTGGGTATAAAAAAACAGGCTGGGGATACCAGCCTGTTTATTGCTAAAGCAGTATCACATCAGAGTGATACACTATCACCAAAATACTCGGCCAGATACTGCTCAAAGCTGATACCGTCGCCTTGCTCCACATCTTGCTGACGTTTCAGGCTGGCTTCGCTTTCTGCTTCAAACTGTTGCTTAGAGAAAGTTTCGTAGTCACCTTGGGCAAACAAGGCCTGATTGTCTTTAGCAATACCAAGACCCACTTTACCGATGCTTTCATTATCGAGTACATCTTTCAGCAGTTTCGCTGATAGGGTTTTATCCGGGTTGTCGAACCAGCCTGACAGCTCGTTGCAAACAGACTGGTACTTATCACCGCCGTTAGCTTTGTCCATCACAATTGCCAGCTCAGCCAGATCAGCAAAGACACGGCGTCCCCACTCGGCTTGCGTCAGTTGTTCGCCATCGCAGCCAATTTGCAGCGTCAGACCCGGTTTACGTCCTTCCAACACTACTTTGTTCCAGTTCTCGCGCCAGCATTGCAGCTCACAATCTGTCATTGGTGCTGACTCAGACAGCGCACACCAAGTGATGAACAAGTCGAGGAAGTAAACCTGATAGTCATCAATGCCGACAGGGCTGAACGGGTTCACATCCAGCGAGCGAACTTCGATGTATTCAACACCGCCGCGTTCCAACGCTTCAGACGGCTTTTCACCACTTTTCGCCACTCGCTTTGGACGAATCGGCGCGTAGAGCTCGTTTTCAATCTGAAGGACGTTGCTGTTGAGCTGGCGATAACCGTTTTCGTCTTTCACGCCAATCTTGGCAAAGTCAGCAGACGGCGTACCAATTGCCGCGCGAACACCTTGCAGGTATTGCTCTAGACTATCAAAACCAATCTTCAGGCTGCTTTGTGCATTATTGGTGTAGCCCAAATCGCTGAGACGAAGTGAGGTTGCGTATGG
Source organism: Grimontia sp. AD028 (assembly GCF_000973155.1). Lineage (NCBI taxonomy): Bacteria > Pseudomonadati > Pseudomonadota > Gammaproteobacteria > Vibrionales > Vibrionaceae > Grimontia > Grimontia sp. AD028. Next base: position 975 of record NZ_LASY01000030.1, read on the forward strand.
CAGATAACAAGTACCATTACCCACCTCTTTAAAATCCAGTTTCGACTCAGTTTTGTTGATGAAAGATCCACATAGCGCTGGTGAAGCACCAAACAAATAAGGGATCATCCAACCAAAGCGGTAGTAGTTTCGGATCAAACCAAAATACGCTTCTGAGACGGATTCCTGTCTTGCGTACGGTGTCTGATCGCCAAACAACTGCTGCCAGAAACTGCTTGGGAACGAGAAATTGAAATGCACGCCGGAGATAATTTGCATCACGCTGCCATAGCGGTGCTTCAACCCCTGGCGGTACAGGGTCTTCATTCGACCTACGTTTGACGAACCGTACTGTGCCAAGGTGATGTCGTCTTCGTTCGCGACATAACAAGGCATCGACATTGGCCACAACGATTCTTCGCCCAGTGTGCGATAGGTGAATCGATGAATGTCCTGCAGTTGCGAGATCATTTCAGGCACGGAATAGGTCACCGGCGTGATGAATTCCAGCAATTGCTCGGCGAAGTCGGTCGTGATCCACTGGTGAGTCAGGGCAGAGCCTAACGCTTTTGGATGGGCGTCGGAGGACAGCGTGCCTTGGGGTGTAATGCGCAATGCTTCGCGTTCAACACCTCGGCCTATGCCTTTGAGCGCTTCCGGGTTTGCGGAGAACGCTTCCAACCTTTGGGAGAAACTAGTCAAGGCTGCACTCGTTTATTGTCATAAAGCAGTAAGATGGCTAAGCATAATCACTCTTGGTGGCAAAAGCCATCTCACTGTATTTACTCTTGGCTTCCCTGCCGAGGTTTAGGGGTTAATTCTCAACCACTAAACGCTTTACGGGCAGTCCCAGTGTGGAAAGTGCGGGTTCAAGTGTCGCCGCATCTCCCACAATAATCACCTGATACGCGTCAGGTTCGAACCATTTTGCCGCTAGTGCATTGAGGGTTTCTTTTGAAACCGTCTCAATAATGGCTTTCTGCTGCGCTTTGTAATCTGACGGCAACTGGTGGCGCATCATGTTGGCAATAAGACCGGCTTTATCGCCAGGCGTTTCATAACTCAGCGCATCTTTTTGGCCTACGGCGAGTCGCAGGAACTTCAATTCATCGTCAGTGATGCCACTCACCGCCATCTCGTTGAGTTCATTTTGCATTTCGCGGACAGTATCGACCGTACTGTCTGCGCGCACTTGCGCCTGAAATACGACACGGCCTGTGTCCTGATTACCCACTACATAGCCGCCGGCTCCATAAGTGTAGCCTTTGTCCTCACGAAGATTCAGGTTAAGGCGCGAGTTGAAATTTCCAGCCAGATTGAAGTTTGCCAGTTGGGTTTTGAACATCTCACCCGTAGCGTCATAAGGCATGGCATGACGCACCATTTGCACCACGCTTTGCGGCGCACTGGGTTTATCCACCAGCCAGATTTGCGGCTCGGCATATTGCTTGCGTTCTGCCGGTGCTGGCGCAGTGGCCTTATCCCCTTTCCAACGGCTCAACCCATTGATCTTTGATAGCAAGGTTTGCTTATCAATGTCTCCGACCGCAATCAGCCGCGCATTGTCGGGCGTGTAATTATCTGCATAGAACTGCTTCACATCATCAAGCGTCAGGTCATTCAAGGTTTCCTTGGTACCTTCTGACGGCAAAGCGTGCCAGGGGTCACTGTAGAGCACTTCACGTCTGGCCTGCCCAGCCTGCCATTGCGGCGTTTGGTGACTAAACTGAATACCTTCCAGTGCCTGCTTCTTTAAGCGATCGAAATCTGCTTCATCGAAGCGCGGATTAAACAGCATGTCCCCTGCAAGCGTCAGAGTTTCACGCAGGTTTTTAGTCAATGAGGAAACGCTGATTGTGGTGCCACGTGATGACGCGCTGATACTGATGCTTGAGCCCAGGCGATCTAACTCAGCAGCAATATCTTCACTGCTTCGATGGGTCGTGCCTTCAGATATCAAATCTGCCGTCAGAGACGCCAATCCATTCTTGCCCTTTGGCTCCATCAAACTTCCGGCAGGAAGCACCAGATGCACAGTCACTGTCGGCGTTTCGTTTGATTCAGCGCCGGAGATCTCAATCCCATTGCCCAGCTTAGCGTGATAAAGCTCAGGCACTTTCACTGATACTGAACCGTTAGGACCCGGTGGCACGCTGCGATCAAAGGTTTCCGGGGTGTAACGCATCACCTGCTTTTCTGACTCACCGGATGATGTCGCCCTAGTTGCGGTGTAGTTTTGCTCGGCCGCTTGCAGGCGTTGTTGACCTCTAGGCACTACTGACACATTCACCGAAGGCTGTTGCCACACAAAGCGGTTAAAGGCATTTTCCACGTCTTGGGTGGTCACGCCATTCAGCTCATCAAGCCAGCTTGCCAGCCTGTCTGGGTCACCATAGAAGGTTTCATTCGACGCAAGCTGCGAAACCTTACCCTGCACACTTTGCAGGCCAAACACGGCACCTGCTTCCGCGCTGCCTTTCACCTGTTCCAGATCGTCTTCTTTGATACCGCGGACTTTGAGTGAATCCAGCACCTTCATCACATCACCGCGAAGCTCGCTGAGATCTTGACCACGGTTACCTAACACGTAAAGCTGGAAGTTACAGGAAAGCTCTGCACAATCTTGATAGGCACTGGCACTGAGCGCTTTGCCCGGTTTCACCAAATCTTGATACAGCAGGCTGTTGCGCCCTTGGCCTAACACCGAGCCCAACATGTCGACCGCCACGCGGGAATCTGCACTCGGGTATTCGGTTGGCCAGCTCATCACCAGCATTGGCTGCTGAATATTGTCTTCGAGCGTCACAAAACGGTCAGCGTCAATAGTCACAGGCCATTTGTCCGCCGCTTTGACTTCCGGTCCACGTTGGATATCACCAAAGTATTTGTTCACCCACTTCAATGTCTGCTCAACATCGATATCACCACCAATGGTTAGCGTGGCATTGTTCGGTCCATACCAACGCAAGAAGAAGGCTTTCAAATCGTCAACATCAACGCCGTTCAAATCCTCTACATAGCCAATCGTCGGCCAGCTGTAAGGGTGAGTTGGCGGATAAAGCGCCGCGGCCAGCGTTTCATGGACCAGACCATACGGGCGGTTTTCAAAGTTCTGTGCCCGTTCGTTTTTCACCGTGTCACGCTGGATTTCGAACTTACGCTGGGAGACCGCTTCAAGCAGAAAACCCATTCTGTCCGATTCCAGCCACAGCATTTTTTCCAGTTCGTTGGCAGGCACGGTTTGATAGTAGTTGGTGCGGTCGCGGTTAGTGGTGCCATTGACGCTACCACCAGATTCGGTAACAAATTTGAAGTGCTGCTGATCGCCGACATGCTTCGAGCCCTGGAACATCATGTGCTCGAAGAAATGCGCAAAACCAGATTTACCCGGTTCTTCACGCGCGGAGCCGACATGATATGTCACGTCCACATGCACCAGAGGATCAGAATCATCCGGATGCAAGACCACTGTCAGCCCGTTGTCCAGCTGGTATTTTTGATAAGGAATCGACGGGGTGTTCTCGCCTGCTTTCTCTTGTTCGATAAACGTGATGCCCTCAGGCAGTGAAGGCTGGGAAGTGGCCTGATACACGCCACACCCCGACAGCCCTAATACGGCGGCAGTGAGGATAAAATAACGCACTAACTATCCTTTCTATGATCGTTAAAAAAGAAGGCCTCGGGTGACCAGTGCCAGAATGAGATAACGCAGCGCTTTACCGATCGCTATCAAGATCCAGCACCAACGTTGTTTGAGTCTCAGCCATCCGGCAGCAAGACAAAGGGGGTCACCAATAATGGGAAGCCAGCTTAGCAGCAGCGTCCAGTAACCGTAACGTTGCAGCCAGCTAATGGCTCTTTGACCGTGTTTTTGGTTAAGGGTTCGCGCGGGAATAAAACGGCCTATCCAATAGTTGGTCATGCCACCAAGGGTATTACCCAAAGTCGCTACCATGACCAGTATGGCGATACCGTAATCACTCTGCTTAAGAAGGTAAATCAGGTTGGCTTCTGAGCCACCGGGAAGCAAGGTTGCGCTGAGAAAACCGGTCGAAAACAAGACCCACAGCGCAGAGTCACCACTAATCCAATCCAACGTCTGTCACCCGTACATCTATGACATCCATCCCTGCTGCCGCCGCAGCGTCAATGCCAAATATCGCGTCTTCAAACACCAGACACCTTTCCGGTGACACATTCATCAGCTGCGCACAGTGTAAAAAAGTATCCGGCGCAGGTTTGTGGGCGGAGACCTGATCCGCCCCCACCACATAATCAAACAAATGAAGAAGCCCAGATTTCTCCAGCATTCTCGTCGCAATGTCAGTCAAGGTTCCTGTTCCCACTGCCATCGGCTTTTTGCCTGCATAGTATTTAGCCACTTCAACAAACGGCAGTTGCTCAAGATGATTTTCCATCAGGTATTTGAAAGACTGCGTTTTGTGATCAGCCAATGTTTGGGGCTCAATCGCCAGCCCCAACTCTTTCACCAAAGTTTGAGCCGTCAAAATCGTCGGACTGCCACCACGGGAGTGATACCAACTTTCATCAACCTCAAATCCAAAGTCGGAGGCCGTTTGCTGCCAGGCTGCAAAGTGCGCAGGCATGGAATCAAGCAGCGTACCATCGAGGTCGAAAATCAGCGCTTCGTATTTGTCATAGCGACTCATTATTGCGGGATCTCCAAAAGAATTTTTCCACGGGTTTTGCCGCTTTGAATATCGACATGCGCCTGAACTCCGTCTTCAAGCGGATAGATTTTACTGATTTCGATGGTAAGCGATTTGTCCGAAACCGCATTCAGCAGCGCATCAAGCTGGGTAACATTCGGCTGTACCAGCATACCCTGGGCAATGACACCGCGTTTCTCTGCCGCTTCGATAATGCGCGGAGCCGTAATGGTTGGCACAGTGACCACACGACCACCGACTTTCACTGAAGCCAATGCCGCTTCGCCAACATCGCCGCCCATCAGGTCAATCAGCACATCAATGTCCTCAACCTGCTGTTCAAGTGGTGCTTTGCCATAATCCAAAGCGGTAGCCCCCAGCGAAGAAACAAACTCTGCATTTTTGCCTGAACAACTGGCAAAGACATCTGCGCCCTTCGCTTTCGCCAGTTGGATGGCGATATGGCCAACACCGCCTGCGCCTGCCAGGATCAGTACTTTGTCGTCTTTGGTCGTGTTGACTAACTCAAGCGCCTGCAATGCTGTCAGACCCGCAACGGGAAGCGTTGAGGCTTGCTCCAAAGACACATCCTCCGGCACAAAAGAGAGCGCATCAGAAGGAGCGCAAAGATACTGGCCATAGCCCCCGCCTTCGACAATACGTCCCACGATACGATCACCAGCCTTAAACTGTCCGCTATCATGCACGACCACACCTGCTGCATCAAAGCCTGGCGTCCAGGGCAAGCTGTCTTTGATTTTCTCTGCGCCCCAGCCAAGACCAGCACGGGTTTTAGCATCGATTGGGTTAACGCCAGCGAACGCCACTTTCACCAGTACCTGACCTTCAGATGGTGTTGGGATATCGGTTTGTTGCAGCTTGAGGGTGTCTGGTTCACCGAAAGCAGTGATGGCAAGTTGGAGGTTCTTTGGCATGGTTTCATCCTTTTTCTGCACCAGCATTTTTTCCAGTGTTAATAAAAAAGGCGGAAGACTCAATGCCTTCCGCCTTATTATTTTGTGAACGTATTTTAAAGGGTTAGCCGACCAGTGCCAGCAGAACACCTGCTGCAACCGCTGAGCCCAATACGCCTGCGACGTTTGGCCCCATTGCGTGCATCAACAGGAAGTTATGCGGGTTGGAATCAAGACCTACCTTGTTAACCACACGTGCAGCCATAGGTACAGCCGAAACACCTGCCGCACCAATCAGTGGGTTGATGTTGTCTTTGCTGTATTTGTTCAAAAGCTTAGCCATCAGTACGCCAGCCGCAGTACCGATACTGAACGCGACCGCACCCAACACCAGAATACCCAGCGTTTCAAACTTCAGGAATGATTCTGCCTGAAGCTTAGAACCGACTGCCAGACCCAGGAAGATGGTCACGATGTTGATCAGCTCGTTTTGTGCCGTGTTTGACAGACGGTCAACCACGCCACATTCACGCATCAGATTACCCAGACAGAACATACCAACCAGCGGTGTCGCAGAAGGCAGGAACAGAATCGCCATCATCAGTACCGCCAGTGGGAAGATGATTTTCTCTGTCTTCGAAACGTGACGCAGTTGCTGCATCTCGATCTTACGCTCTTCCTCGTTGGTCAGCAGCTTCATGATTGGCGGCTGGATAATTGGCACCAGCGCCATGTAGCTGTATGCCGCAACGGCAATAGCACCCAGCAAGTCTGGAGACAGGCGACTGGCCAGGAAGATGGCTGTTGGGCCGTCCGCACCACCGATAATAGCGATAGATGCCGCATCTGCCAGCGAGAACTCCATGCCAGGAATCAGGTTTAGCAAGATGGCACCAAACAAGGTGGCGAAGATACCAAACTGCGCAGCCGCGCCCAGCCAAAGGGTACGAGGGTTAGCAATCAATGCACCAAAGTCAGTCATCGCACCCACGCCCATAAAGATCAGCAGTGGGAAGATTCCAGACTCAATGCCTACGTAGTAGACGTAATACAGCACGCCACCCGGCTCGGTAAAGCCGGCATTCGGGATATTCGCGAGGATGGCACCAAAGCCGATTGGCAGCAGAAGTAAGGGCTCAAAGCCCTTACGAATCGCCAAAAACAACAGGCAACAACCGACAGTGATCATCACGAGCTGGCCAAAATCAAAGTTGGCCAGACCGGTTTCACTCCAGAGGATTAACAAACCTTCCATGATTTTCCTCTTACGCCAGGCTCAGTAGCGGTGAACCAACGGTAACAGAGTCACCTTCTTTCACCATTACGTCTTGCACGACACCAGCGCGGGTTGCGCGAACTTCTGTTTCCATCTTCATTGCTTCCAGAATCAGCAGTACATCGCCTTCCTGAACCTGATGACCTTGTTTAGCAACCACTTTGAAGATGTTACCCGCCAAAGGCGCGGCAACCGCTTCAGATGCACCTGCTGTTGGTGCAGGGGCAGGAGCTGCAGTTGGCGCTGCCGCAGAAGGCGTCACAGATGTCAGCTCGCCTTGTGGGCCAACGACCACATCGTAAACCTGGCCGTTTACTTGAACGCTGTAAGCTTCAGTGCCACCCGCTGAAGCAGGTGCTGCTGGAGCCGCTGCAACTTCAGGTTCAGTACCTGGCACAGGTTCAAAGGCATCCGGATTGCCACGGTTTTTCAGGAATTTCAGACCAACCTGTGGGAACAGAGAGTAAGTCAGAACGTCATCAACCTGTGCTTCTGCCAGCAAGATGCCTTCTTCTTTCGACTTAGCAATCAGCTCATCAGTCAGAATGTGAAGCTCAGGTTCAATGAGATCAGCAGGACGGCAGGTAATCGCTTCTCCACCATCCAGAACACGCGCCTGAAGTTCTTTGTTCACTTCTGCAGGTGCTGCGCCGTATTCGCCTTTCAGCACGCCCGCTGTTTCTTTGGTGATGCTCTTATAACGCTCGCCGGTCAGTACGTTGATGACCGCCTGAGTACCAACGATTTGAGAAGTTGGTGTCACCAGTGGGATATAACCCAAGTCTTCACGAACGCGAGGGATCTCTTCCAGTACTTCATCCAAACGATCGGCTGCGCCCTGCTCTTTGAGCTGGCCTTCCATGTTAGTCAGCATGCCACCCGGAACCTGAGCAATCAGGATGCGGGAATCAACGCCTTTCAGCTGACCTTCAAACTTCGCGTACTTCTTACGAACTTCTCGGAAGTAAGCAGCAATTGGCTCGATTTTCTCAAGCTGTAGGCCAGTATCACGCTCAGTGCCTTGCAGCATAGCTACAACGGTTTCGGTTGGCGTGTGACCGTAGGTTTGGCTCATGGAAGAAATCGCAGTGTCCAGCACATCCAGACCCGCTTCTACCGCTTTAACCGCAGTAGCAGTAGAAAGACCAGTTGTTGCATGGCAGTGCAGCGCAAGAGGGATATCACAAGAAGCTTTGATGCGCTTGATCAGCTCTTCTGCCTCATAAGGCTTGAGCAGGCCAGACATGTCTTTAATACATAGGGAGTGACAGCCCAGATCTTCAAGACGTTTTGCCAGATCAGTCCAAGTGTCCAATGTGTGGTAAGGGCTAGTGGTGTAAGACAACGTACCTTGAGCATGCGCGCCAACATCCACAGCGGATTTCACCGCTTTCTCAAAGTTACGCACGTCATTCATCGCATCAAAAATACGGAATACGTCCATACCGTTGGCGTGGGCACGCTCAACGAATTTCTCTACCACGTCATCCGCATAATGGCGGTAACCCAGCAGGTTCTGACCACGCAACAGCATTTGCATTGGGGTTTTCGGCATCGCTTTTTTCAGTTCGCGCAGGCGAACCCATGGGTCTTCACCCAAGAAGCGGATACAGGCATCAAAGGTTGCGCCGCCCCAAGTTTCCAATGACCAGTAACCGACATCATCTAACGCAGCGGCAATCGGTAACATGTCATCAAGACGCATACGGGTCGCAAACAGCGATTGGTGCGCATCACGCAAGACAACGTCTGTAATAGCGAGTGGCTTAGACATACGACAAAACTCCTTGTAATTGTATGTTTCGCATCAGCTAGCGCTGGCGATTACGGTATTTATGTACTGCTGCAGAAATCGCAGCAATAGTTTCCCCTGACACCTGACCATTATTATTATTTGATGGGGTGGTCGTGGTGGTTGCCTGAGGTGGCAACTCTTCGGGGACCAAGCGGGACATCAGCTTGACCAGACCGACCAAGATGGTAAGAAAGACGAAAACCACTACCATGCCTGTCAGCATGAGTGTAGCGGCGTGCTGAAGAGTACTACCCAAATCCATATGTTTGCTTCCTTGCAGGTTACCGTATTCCATTTACCGGAAAATCGGCACGACTTTTCTCAACGAAACGTATTTTACATTTTGTTGAGAATTTACTCACTCAGTTAAGTTATCGGTCAAAATACTAACAAACTGCAATAATGACAATCCTGCAATACTCGTCAATTGCTTCATTTTCGGCCTCAGACGCAATAAATACGGACAATTGTTACCATTTTGTTAACGATAGACACATAAAACAGGCTGCAACTTGTTGCGGAAAGTTCGCAGTGTAAAAGTGCTATTTTTTAGTGAGTTAAGCGGTTTTTTCTCGAATAAGAAGAACAGTGAGCAGATAAAGTAGTAAAAGTATAAAAACGGAAAATATAGAGAAAAGTAAGGCTTTTGAGACAGTGAGAGATTAGTCGGAAAACTCGAATAGAAATGCAGGAAAGAAATGGCGCGACCGGGAGGATTCGAACCTCCGACCGCCTGGTTCGTAGCCAGGTACTCTATCCAGCTGAGCTACGGTCGCGCAGGCATTGATTGCATAAAGGTATCAATCAAGGTGAAAGTGAAATGGCGCGCTCGGGAGGATTCGAACCTCCGACCGCCTGGTTCGTAGCCAGGTACTCTATCCAGCTGAGCTACGAGCGCGCAGTAAACACTTCATGCATCATCCAGATGCCAGCGCTTCGTCGGAAACGGAGCTTCGTCCTTGGAAAGGCAATTGCCTTAAGGGAGTGTAAATTAGGATGGCGCGTCCGGGAGGATTCGAACCTCCGACCGCCTGGTTCGTAGCCAGGTACTCTATCCAGCTGAGCTACGGACGCGCAACTAATTTACAAATGGCGGTGAAGGAGGGATTCGAACCCTCGATACGGCTACAAACCGTATACTCCCTTAGCAGGGGAGCGCCTTCAGCCTCTCGGCCACCTCACCGCACAAATCATGGCGCGCTCGGGAGGATTCGAACCTCCGACCGCCTGGTTCGTAGCCAGGTACTCTATCCAGCTGAGCTACGAGCGCACAACAATTCGGGCTTGTTTTTTGGCATCGACCAAAAAACGAAAATAATGGCGCGACCGGGAGGATTCGAACCTCCGACCGCCTGGTTCGTAGCCAGGTACTCTATCCAGCTGAGCTACGGTCGCGCAGTGCAAGAATGGCGGTGAAGGAGGGATTCGAACCCTCGATGCGGCTATAAACCGCATACTCCCTTAGCAGGGGAGCGCCTTCAGCCTCTCGGCCACCTCACCGTCTTGCGGAGGCACATATTACTTTGAGCCAAGAATAAGTCAAACACTTTATCGGGAAAAATCTGCAATCTCGTTGCGTTTGCACACTTCTCCGCCATTTGCCGCTTTGGCGAGGCAAAACTGCCACCAATTGTGTTTTAAATGAACAACCTGACCACCTTAAAAAACCATAGTCTGGCAGTCTTTCTGGGGCATTGGATCGTCAGTTTAAATGCGTTTAGATAAAGAAAAGGCCGAGTCTATGTTCGGCCTTTCTGAAAACTTAAATACGCGGTGCTTAGAAGTTACCGCCAGTTGGCGCAGGGTTGCCCTTCTCTGCCTGTATACGCATGTAAATTTCTTCGCGGTGAACAGACACTTCTTTAGGTGCGTTCACACCAATGCGTACCTGGTTACCTTTTACGCCCAGCACGGTAACAGTCACTTCATCACCAATCATCAGCGTTTCACCCACGCGACGAGTCAAAATCAGCATTCTTCTACTCCTTGAGTATTTACAACTTTCTTATTCGTTGAGTCTGTTTGGTCTTCTAACTGCACGAGGTAAACTCACACGGCAGCGTAAGCTCCGAGATGGACTTTCAACTACTTTCCTTCCTTGCGAGCATCCTTTGCGAGCGCCTGCTATGTTCTCCAAGCGCCCGTCTGGCCTTTCAATATGGCTTATTTCTTTAGCTAACTCCAGTTAACCAATGAGATTTCGCATACCGAATCCAGACATTGTGACCCCTGTGCCCAGAAGATCACGTTGTCAGATACTGCGAGGCGGGAAAAGTTCATCCTACCGGGCAAAAATCAGGTGCATGCAGCGAATAAAACATAGCCACACACACATTAAGGCGATGCACTATACAGAGTTAAAAAAAAAGTGCAAAGAATAAACTTATCTTAGTCATGGAAAGAAAAAAGGCTTCCATCGGAAGCCTTTCTTTACATCAACTTAACGGCGTTGAATAGCGCTTAAAGGCGCTCTGTCAGCCAAGGAGCAACCGTTTCCAGAGCCGCTGGCAGTGCCGCAGTATCAGAACCACCTGCCTGTGCCATATCAGGACGACCACCGCCTTTACCGCCGACTTGCTGTGCCACCATGTTGACCAGCTCACCCGCTTTCACTTTGCCGGTCAGATCTTTGGTGACACCGGCAATCAGGCCCACTTTGTCGTCAGACACATTACCCAGGAACACCACACCGCTACCCATTTGGTTTTTCAAATCATCAACCATGGTACGCAATGCTTTGTTATCCGCGCCGTCTAGCTTGCTGATCAGTACTTTGATACCGTTGATATCCTGTACTTTGTTGATCAGGCTTGCGCTTTCCTGAGCCGCCAGTTTTTCTTTCAGCTGCTGGATTTCTTTTTCCAGAGATTTCGCACGGCTCTGAGATTCAGACACCTTCTTCGCAAACTCTTGCTGCTGGCTATAGAACGCATCTTCTGCACCTTGACCCGTTACTGCTTCAATACGACGTACACCTGCTGCGATACCGCATTCAGAAACGATCTTGAGCATACCGATATCACCAGTACGATTGGCATGAGTACCACCACACAGTTCGATAGAGAAATCGCCCATGGTCAGCACGCGAACATTGTCGTCGTACTTCTCGCCGAACAGTGCCATTGCACCTTTCGCTTTTGCCGATTCGATGTCCATGATTTCAGTAGACACGTCGTGGTTACGGCGAATTTGTTCGTTCACCAATTTCTCAACGGCACGCAGCTCTTCTGGTTTCACCGCTTCAAGGTGAGAGAAGTCAAAACGCAGACCTTCAGCACGAACCAAAGAACCTTTCTGTTGAACGTGCTCGCCCAATACGATGCGCAGCGCTTCGTGCAGCAAGTGGGTGGCTGAGTGGTTCAGTGCAATCGCCTGACGACGCTCTGCATTCACTTTTGCTTCCACGTTGTCACCAACGCTCAGCATGCCATCAACCAACTTACCGCGAAGACCAATAGCCGCGCCGTATTTTTGGGTATCGATAACTTCGAACTTGCCCGAATCTGTCATCAGGAAGCCCGCATCACCGCACTGCCCGCCTGATTCTGCGTAAAACGGCGTTTGGTCCATAATGATCACAGCTTCGTCTGCTGTTGCCAGCGTCTCAGACGCCATACCATCAACAAAGATATCCGTGATCAGGCCTTTGCCTTCGGTCGCACCGTAACCGGTGAACTCAGAGTTACCTTCAACTTTGATCACTGAGTTGTAGTCAGTACCAAATTGGCCTGCTTCACGCGCGCGTTGGCGCTGCTCTTCCATGGCTGACTCAAAGCCTTCTTCATCAATAGTGAAGCCACGCTCACGTGCCACGTCGTTAGTCAAGTCAGCTGGGAAGCCGTAGGTATCGTAAAGTTTGAAGACGGTTTCACCGTCCAGCACTTTGCCATCCAGCGCTTCCAATGCATCGTTCAGAATTGCCATGCCGCGATCCAGTGTGCGACCGAAGTTTTCTTCTTCAATCTTCAGCACTTTCTCAACCATTGCTTGCTGGTTCTTCAGCTCTTCACCTGCGGTGCCCATGATCTCAGCCAGAGGACCTACGAGCTTATAGAAGTAAGAGCCTGTTGCTCCCAGCTTGTTACCGTGACGAACTGCACGACGAATAATACGACGAAGAACGTAGCCACGGCCTTCGTTTGAAGGCATGACGCCATCAACAATCAGGAATGCACATGAACGGATGTGGTCGGCCACAACACGCAGTGACTGGTTAGACAGGTCTTCGTAGCCAATCACTTCCGCTGCTGATTTGATCAGGGTTTGGAAGATGTCGATTTCATAGTTTGAGTGAACGCCCTGCATGATCGCAGCGATACGCTCGATACCCATACCTGTATCAACGGAAGGCTTAGGCAGTGGTTCCATCGTGCCATCGGCATGACGGTTGTACTGCATGAATACGTTATTCCAAATTTCAATGAAGCGGTCGCCATCTTCTTCTGGAGAACCTGGAGGACCACCCCAGATATGGTCGCCGTGATCGTAGAAGATTTCAGTACATGGACCACAAGGACCAGTATCACCCATCTGCCAGAAGTTATCTGACTCGTATGGCTTACCGCCTTTCTTGTCGCCAATACGAACGATACGGTCAGCTGGAATACCGATCTTCTCGTTCCACAGCGCGAATGCCTCGTCGTCTGTTTCGTAAACCGTCACCATCAGGCGGTCTTTTGGCAGTTGCAGTACTTCAGTCAAGAATTCCCACGCAAAGGCGATGGCGTCTTCTTTGAAGTAATCACCGAAGCTGAAGTTACCCAGCATTTCGAAGAAGGTGTGGTGACGGGCAGTGAAGCCTACGTTTTCCAGGTCATTATGCTTACCACCGGCACGTACACAGCGCTGCGCTGTTGTCGCTCGGGTATAGGCGCGTTTTTCTAGGCCTAGGAAGCAATCTTTAAACTGGTTCATACCTGCGTTTGTGAACAACAGCGTTGGGTCGTTGGCAGGCACGAGCGATGAGCTAGGCACGATAGTGTGCCCTTTGCTTTCAAAGAATTCGAGAAACGCGCGGCGGATCTCGTCGGTGCTCATGTACATTGGCTAATCCTGAAAATTGGAGTTGTAGTAATCACTGCGTCGCGTAACAGGCGACGTGATCAGAGTCAATTGGCGGTCATTGTAAACAACCTGACCAATTGCGAAAAGAGGCATAAACAAGATAGATCGCAGACTATGCCTGCAATCGCTGGGTTTTAGTCGTCTTTCGAGAGGGCGTAGCTGATTTGGTCGAAGCTGAAACCGCGACTTTGCAGGTAACGGGTCCATTTGGCGCGTTGCTTGAAATCTACCGTCGGTAAGGTGCCGTCGTAATTACCGAAACGGCGTTTAGCCAGATCTTTTGCCAGCTCGAACCAATCATGCTGTTGGTTTTCCTGCGCAATTTCCAACAATGACGTGCTGATGCCCTTTCGTTTAGCGTCAAAGCAGATACGTTGCCAACCATGACCTTTCGAGGCCCCATGGCGAAGCAGCATTTCGGCAAAACGTTTATCATCCAGCCAATGGTGGAAAAGACAGTGTTCTATTGCGGCATCGATTTCTTCAGGAGGGCACTGTCGCTGCGCCAGTTTCTGACGCAGCTCCAGTTCAGAATGGTCTCGGCGGGACAGCATGCCCACCGCCAATTCTTTTGCAGTTAAACTCAGAACGCTTCCTCTTCAGGCAGTTCAGCGTCGTTGTTCTCTGCTTGCGGCTGGCCGGTTTGTAGCAGCATGTCACGCAGAGTCTTATCCAATTCTTTCGCGATTTCTGGATTCTCTTTCAGGAATCGACATGCGTTTGCTTTACCCTGGCCAATCTTATCGCCGTTGTAGCTGTACCATGCACCAGCTTTCTCAACCAGCTTGTGTTTCACACCCAGATCAATCAGCTCACCGTAAAGGTTGATACCTTCACCGTACATGATTTGGAATTCAGCTTGTTTAAACGGTGCTGCAATCTTGTTTTTCACGACTTTCACGCGGGTATCGTTACCCACGACTTCATCGCCTTCTTTGATAGAGCCGATACGACGGATATCAAGACGAACAGAAGCATAGAATTTCAGTGCATTACCACCAGTAGTGGTTTCTGGGTTACCGAACATCACACCAATCTTCATACGGATTTGGTTGATGAAAATCATCAGGGTGTTGCTGTTTTTGATGTTCGCCGTCAGTTTACGCATCGCCTGAGAAAGCATACGTGCCTGCAGACCCATGTGAGAGTCACCCATCTCACCTTCAATTTCCGCTTTCGGCGTCAGTGCCGCCACGGAGTCGATGATGATAACGTCAACTGCTCCAGAGCGAGTCAATGCATCAGCAATTTCCAACGCCTGCTCACCGGTGTCTGGCTGAGACACCAGCAGGTTGTCGATGTCGACGTGCAGTTTGCGTGCATATACAGGGTCAAGTGCGTGCTCCGCATCGATAAACGCACAGGTTTTGCCTTGCTTTTGTGCTTCAGCAATAACTTGCAGTGTCAGAGTGGTTTTACCTGAAGACTCAGGACCATAGATTTCAACAATACGGCCGTATGGCAGACCGCCTGCGCCCAGCGCGATATCCAGAGACAGAGAGCCGGTAGAAACGGTCTCAATGTCCATCGTGCGGTCATCACCCAGACGCATGATCGAACCTTTACCGAATTGTTTTTCGATCTGTCCCAGGGCTGCGGCTAACGCCTTCTGTTTGTTGTCGTCCATTTGATTCTCCAACGGAAGCAATAATCGCTCAGATAACTGTTTAATTGATGCTAAGTATACTGTCCATTTATACAGTGTCTAGCCCTGTATAAAATTTTTCTTCGCTTTTCGTGTTACTGCTCCGGTTTTTCGCTTTCTAAATAAGAGAGTAAGCGACACAGACTATGTGCAATGGTATTGCGGCGAATTTCATGCCTGTCACCATCAAACAAACAGGTTTCTGTGACAGTGCCTTTGCGGGTTGCCCAACCGAAGCACACCATGCCTACCGGTTTTTCTTCACTGCCACCGGTGGGACCTGCAATACCGCTGACGGCCAGGGCGAAATCAGCATTGGCTTCTTTCAATGCACCTGCCGCCATTTCCGCAACCACCTCTTCACTGACGGCGCCATGATCCACCAGCGTGTCTGTTGCCACACCGACCAATTCACGCTTTGCGTCATTGCTGTAGGTTACAAAAGCACGCTCAAACCACGCCGAACTCCCTGCTACCTCAGTCAGCACATAGGAGATACCGCCGCCTGTGCAGGATTCTGCCGTAGTCACCGTTTGGTTCGACGCTTTCAGTCTTTCGCCTATTTGTGTTGCCAGCTTAACGAGTTGCTCCATGATGTCCTCTTACGGCCTTGTTTTTACATCATCGCGAGATCGATACTTTACCCATTCATCGCGATTCACGTATCCTTGTTGCCTTCTCTTATCTTTGTAATTTTGCAGGCCAGATAGTGACAGTACAAGCGACAGCAAATCACACGCCGATGATGCAGCAATTTCTGAAAATCAAAGCGCAGCATCCCGAAGAACTTCTTTTCTACCGAATGGGTGATTTCTACGAGCTGTTTTATGACGATGCTAAACGCGCATCCCAGTTGCTTGATATCTCTCTGACCAAACGCGGTGCCTCAGCCGGTGAACCGATTCCGATGGCAGGCGTTCCGTACCATTCTGTAGAAGGATACCTCGCCCGTCTGGTTCAGCTCGGAGAATCGGTTGCGATTTGTGAACAAATCGGCGATCCAGCCACCAGCAAAGGGCCTGTTGAGCGTCAAGTCGTCCGTATTGTGACACCAGGTACCGTTTCCGATGAGGCGCTGTTAAGCGAGCGCGTCGATAACCTGATTGCGGCGATTTTCGCTCACGGTGAACGTTTTGGTTACGCCACGCTGGATATCACTTCTGGCCGTTTCCTACTGAGTGAACCCGCAACAGAAGAAGAAATGCAGGCAGAATTGCAGCGCACTCGCCCTGCCGAGTTGTTGTATCCGGAAGATTTCGCATTTCCATCGCTGACCGATATGTGCAAAGGCAGCCGCCGTCGCCCTATTTGGGAATTTGATTTAGAGACGGCAAAACAACAGCTAAACCAGCAATTCGGCACCCGGGATTTGGTCGGCTTTGGTGTTGAAGAATGCTCGCTTGGTCTTGCGGCTGCGGGCTGTCTGATGCAGTACGTCAAAGACACGCAACGCACCGCCCTTCCCCATATTCGCGCCTTGGTGAAAGAAAACAAAGATCAATCCGTGATTCTGGATGCCGCCACACGCCGTAATCTGGAACTCACCCAAAATCTGTCGGGTGGGTTGGAGAACACTGTTGCGTCGGTCCTCGACAGAACCACTACGCCGATGGGCAGTCGTCTTCTGAAACGCTGGCTCCACCAACCGATGCGTAATTTTGAGATTGTGAACCGTCGTCTGGATGCCATCACAGCTCTGAAAGACACTGGGCTCTACGTCGACCTGGCAAACTCACTTCGCCCTGTTGGCGATATGGAACGTATTCTGGGACGACTGGCGATTCGCTCTGCACGCCCTCGTGATATGGCGAGACTCCGCGGCGCATTGCAGCAATTGCCGGAAATCGAAAGCTTGCTTGATGAAGTACAGGATGAAGCGATTGCACCGCTGAAACAAGCCAGCGCCCCGATGCCAGAACTTGCAGAGCTGTTGGAACGTGCCGTTGTGGAAGCACCACCGGTAGTTATCCGTGATGGTGGTGTCATAGCCCCAGGCTACAATGCCGAGCTTGATGAATGGCGCGATCTGGCTGATGGCGCCACACGCTATCTTGAGGAGCTGGAAGCACGTGAGCGCGACCGTCACGACATAGATACGTTGAAAGTCGGATTCAATCAGGTTCATGGTTTCTACATTCAGGTCAGCCGTGGTCAAAGTCACCTAGTGCCGCCTTACTACGTGCGCCGTCAAACACTGAAAAACGCTGAACGTTACATTATCCCAGAGCTCAAAGAGCACGAAGACAAGGTACTCAATTCTAAGTCAAAAGCACTGGCACTTGAGAAGAAACTCTGGGAAGAGCTGTTCGACCAACTACTACCACATCTTGAGAAGCTGCAACGCGCCGCTGAAGCGCTTTCCACCCTAGATGTACTGGCTAACCTGGCTGAACGTGCTGAGTCACTGAATTACTGCCGCCCGACGCTGACTGAACAACGTGGCATTGATATCGCTGGCGGTCGCCACCCTGTGGTTGAGCAAGTGATGGACGCACCGTTTATCGCCAACCCAACCTCACTCAATCCAGACCGCCGTATGTTGATCATCACGGGTCCTAATATGGGTGGTAAATCGACCTACATGCGTCAAACTGCGCTGATCACTCTGATGGCACATATTGGCTCTTATGTGCCAGCAGAATCCGTCACCCTGGGTCCTGTCGACCGTATCTTTACGCGTATCGGTGCATCCGATGATCTGGCCTCTGGCCGCTCAACCTTTATGGTCGAAATGACAGAGACAGCAAACATTCTTCATAACGCCACAGAAAACAGCCTGGTATTGATGGATGAGATTGGCCGCGGTACCAGTACCTATGATGGTCTTTCACTGGCATGGGCAAGCGCAGAGTGGCTGGCAGAAAAACTCAAGGCGATGACGCTGTTTGCGACCCATTACTTTGAGCTGACGGAATTGTCCGGACAAGTGCCGGGGCTAGTGAACGTGCATTTGGATGCCGTAGAGCATGGCGATGAAATCGCTTTTATGCACGCGGTTCAGGAAGGCGCGGCGAGTAAGTCATACGGTCTCGCGGTTGCAGGGTTAGCAGGTGTACCCAAAACCGTGATTCAACGAGCGAAAACCAAGCTTCGCCAGTTGGAAGCCAGCGGACACGAAGTAGTGACAGGTGAGCAAGCCACACCAACCAGCAGTGCCGCCGCCCAGCTTTCACTGCTGCCAGAGCTTAGTGAAGTAGAAAAAGCGCTGGCTGATGTCGAGCCGGATAACCTGACGCCAAGACAAGCACTTGATGCCTTGTACCGACTGAAAGCGATGCTTTGACTTATCGACGCGTCAGACGGTAAAAACAGAAAAGCCCCAAAAGGGGCTTTTTTATTGAGCACACAAAGTGTTGATAAAAAGGTGCTATCAGTGCTCAGTGTTGAACAGAGACTCGATGTTCAGTCCCTGATGCGTCAGCATGTCACGTAAGCGACGCAAGCCTTCAACTTGGATTTGGCGAACACGTTCGCGTGTGAGGCCAATTTCACGACCCACATCTTCCAACGTTGACGCTTCGTGACCCAGCAAGCCGAAACGACGTGCCAGCACTTCACGCTGCTTAGGATTCAATTCCTGAAGCCAGTGAACGATAGACTTTTTCATGTCATCGTCTTGCGTGGTGTTCTCTGGACCGCCTTCTTTCTCGTCAGGAATGATGTCCAGCAATGCTTTCTCTGAATCACCACCAATCGGGTTATCTACCGAACTGATGCGTTCGTTCAAGCGAAGCATGCGGTTGACATCTTCAACTGGTTTGTCGAGTTGCAGGGCAATGTCTTCTGCTGTTGGTTCATGATCCAGCTTTTGTGCCAGCTCACGGGCAGTACGCAGATAAACGTTAAGCTCTTTAACCACATGAATAGGCAGACGAATAGTACGCGTCTGGTTCATGATGGCACGCTCGATGGTTTGACGAATCCACCATGTCGCGTAAGTAGAGAAGCGGAAACCACGCTCAGGATCGAACTTCTCAACCGCACGGATCAAACCGAGGTTACCTTCTTCAACCAGATCAAGAAGGGCAAGACCACGATTAGAGTAACGGCGGGAAATTTTAACCACCAGACGGAGGTTACTTTCGATCATACGTTTGCGAGCAGCTTCGTCACCGCGAAGTGCACGGCGTGCGTAAAGCACTTCCTCTTCTGCAGTCAGCAGAGGAGAATATCCTATTTCACTAAGATAGAGTTGCGTTGCATCGAGAGCTTTCGAGGACGCCGCAAACGATACGGACTCCTCTACCTCTTCAGCTACTTCGTCTTCAGACTCGATTTCGAGTTGTTCCATGTCAACATCTTCAACCATCAAGTCGTCGACTTTCTTTGCAGTATTATTCTGACTCATAGCGCCTCCCAATTTTGGCGTAGCAGCTAGACAGTACAGCAAGATCTGTCCCGGATTACCGTTTCGGCAAATACCTTAACGGGTTCACCGATTTTCCTTTATAGCGAATCTCGAAGTGCAACCGGACACTGTTTGTACCAGAGCTGCCCATTGAAGCTATTTTTTGCCCCTTTTTGACGCTCTGACGTTCCGAAACAAAGATGCGGTCATTGTGCGCGTAAGCACTAAGATAATCATCATTGTGTTTAATAATGATTAAATTGCCGTAACCTCTAAGTGCGTTGCCCGCGTAAACCACTTTTCCATCTGCAGAAGCATTAATGCTTTGTCCGCGGTTGCCAGCGATGTCGATCCCTTTATTTCCCAGCTCAGAACTGGAGAAGCCAGAGATGACTCGCCCCTTAGAAGGCCATTGCCAACTAATGGTTTCAGTCTTACCTGACGACTTGTTAGCGGATTTATCAACAGATGGTTTGTTTTTTGTTACAGGTTGACTGTACTCCTTCACTTTTTGCTGTTCAACATTTTTCTTATTTTGAGAGGAGGATCCCGACTTATTTTGCGAAGCGATTTTTTGATTATCTTGCTTCGATTTAGCAGAAGATCCTGAAACAGCAGGAGGTGTTGCCGCAACAACCGCAGGTGCTGTTGTTGCACCAACAGCACCAGTAACCACCACCGCAGCTCCTGCGTTAACATCCTTCTTGCCATAGGCTGGCGGTACATATTTCTCCCGCCATAGGTTCAGCTTTTGGCCGGGGAAAATGGTATAGGGTGCACTAAGGTTGTTAGCAGAGATAATGTCGTTAACGTCACGGTCCGTGATGTAAGCGATATAGTACAGTGTGTCGCCCTTTTGAACCTCATAGTAGCTGCCACGGTAACTACCACGTTCAATTTGCCCATAGTCAGGACCGACACTAGAGACAGGCGCAGGGCTAGTCACAGAGCATGCAGACAATAATCCCAACACAGAGAGAAACAATAAAATTTTCAACTGAATTGAAACCACTGCCACCAAAAGTTACCTACGCCAAATCACCAGCTACAAGTGGTACAAATCGAACCGCTTCAATGGCTTTTGTTTCAAATTCGTCACCACGGCGTGTGACTCGATACAAGGTTTGATCATTCTCACCGACAGGCACAATCAGTGATCCACCATCTGCCAACTGTTCGATCAATGCCTGAGGCATACTTGCTGCGGCTGCTGTTACGATAATGGCATCAAAAGGGCCTTTGCTTGCCCAACCTTGCCAGCCATCCCCATGTTTTGTCGATATGTTATACAGCTCAAACTGTTTAAAACGGCGTTTTGCGACCATTTGGAGTTGCTTAATTCGCTCCACGGAATAAACATGCTCAACCAGTTGCGCTAGCACACACGTCTGGAACCCCGATCCGGTTCCTACTTCCAGCACACGACTACCATGTTTAAGATCGAGAAGCTCCGTCATTTTCGCAACGATATATGGCTGAGAAATAGTCTGGCCAAACCCAATCGGCAGCGCATTGTTGTCGTAGGCTTGATGTGCCATTGCTTCAGAGACAAAGAGATGCCTAGGTAAACGCCCAATGGCATCCAGTACACGTTGATCTGATATTCCCTGTTGGCGAAGTAGTTGAATAAGTGAATGCGAGTAATTCACTAATGTCACCCTTTATTATTTCGTTGCGTTTTTAACCCAAAGATTCAGAGTGTCGATCGTATCATGTGCTGTCAGATCGACCTGAAGTGGTGTCAAAGAGACACAATTATTTTCAATGGCATAGAAATCAGTTCCTGGGCCAGCATCTTGCTTTGCACCAGGAGGCCCTATCCAATAGATAGCCTGTCCACGAGGATCTTTATCTTTGATCATGTCCTCAGCACGATGGCGCGCCCCCAGCCTTGTGACCTGCCATCCCTGAATATCATCCAAAGGAACATCAGGGACATTGATGTTTAACAAGCGGTTACGCGGCAATGGCATCTCTTTATCATTGAGCACCACTTTTTTTACCACCTGCGCAGCTGTATGGAAATGCGTGTTACCGCAAAGAGAGACGGCTATCGCAGGCACTCCCATAAAAAAGCCTTCTGTCGCAGCAGCGACCGTGCCTGAATACAATACATCATCACCGAGATTGGCTCCGTGATTGATCCCCGTAATGACAAAATCCACTTTATCTGTGACGATCGCATTCAACGCGACATGAACACTGTCAGTCGGTGTCCCCTGAACAGCATAACGACGTTCACCCACTTCGCGCAGGCGAAGCGGGTTTTCCAGCGTCAGGGAGTTAGAAGCACCAGAACGGTTTCTATCTGGGGCGACAACGGTCACTGTCGCGATATCAGACAGCACCTCTGCCAGTACATTGATGCCGTCAGCAAACACGCCATCATCATTACTGATCAAAATGTGCATCTGATTCTCGCTCTGATTTGTCTTCCATGACTTCTCGCATCACCGCTGTTGCAAAACATCCAGCAGGTAAAGAGAACTCAATCGTTAATGTGTCACCTTCACATTGCCAGCTCATCTCGTGAGGGTAGAGCAGCAACGGGCGACGTTCATGACGCATACGGTTACCGCGAATCACTGCGAGCAGATGAGGCTCAGTATCCACGATTTCCTGTTCAAACAGCTGTGCTTCACCTTGAGTAGGCAGTGCATTGTCACCGGTCATTGGGCCGGAGATTTGCCATTCGCGGTTTTGCAACTGTGCTTCCGCAGAGGCGACGTCTTCCACCAATTGGACCTGCTCTTTGTCGTCGATCAGTAAGTCGCCCAACATTGGCGTATGGCAAAGTTGCTTTTCGATCCGTGCAGACAACACTTGGTTGAACAGGAATGATCGAGCCGCAGACAGGTAGAAGCTGCGTTTGCTCTTATCACGTACTCGGAATTTATCCTGCCCCCAATCGCGCGCTGACGTCACGTTGTTACCATTACGACCAAATCGCTGGCTGCCAAAGTAGTTTGGTACACCTTGGTCGCGAATGTCGGCAAGACGCGCTTCAATTGCGTCATCACCTTCAAATTCTGTGATCACTAACTTGAAGCGGTTACCAATCAGGTCACCCGGGCGCAGTTTTTTGTCGTGACGGGCAGTGTCCAAAATGGCATCAACACCTTCATGTGTCGCGACAAACTCGCTTAAATCTGGATCTGGCTGCCCTGGTAGGTGCACACTAAACCACTGTTCTGTCACTGCGTGGCGGTCTTTCAGACCAGCCCAGCTCACATCACGGGATTTAACACCACACGCTTTAGCCAGCTCATTCGCAACGTATTTAGTGTTCTCGCCAATCTTTCGGATACGTACCAAAAAATGCTCTCCATGTCCGGCAGGCGTGAAATCCAGTGTTTCGCTAACGAAAAAATCTTCTGCTTTGGCCTTTAAACGGCCAGTTGCTGCTGGCTGACCATGCAGGTAAGCCAGTGCGTTCATTACATCAGTCATTGGAATCCTTACGGATGATCACCACAGCCTCACAGGCAATGCCTTCTTTGCGGCCGGTGAACCCCAGTCGTTCGGTGGTTGTCGCTTTCACATTCACGTTGCTGACATCCGTTTCCAGATCCTGGGCAATCGCCGCACACATAGCATCAATATGCGGTGCCATTTTCGGCGCTTGCGCCATGATGGTGACATCCAGGTTACCAATCACATAGCCTTTTGCTTTCACTTTGGCGTAAACATCGCGTAGGAGAAAACGGCTGTCAGCCCCTTCCCACTCAGCGTCGGTATCAGGGAAATGACGGCCAATATCACCAGCCGCAATTGCGCCAAGCAAAGCATCACACACTGCGTGCAGCGCCACATCACCATCGGAGTGCGCGACCAGTCCTTGCTCATAAGGCACTTTCACACCGCCAATGATCACTGGGCCTTCACCGCCAAACTTGTGTACGTCAAAACCGTGTCCAATACGAATCATGTTTCTTCCTCTCTTATCACTGGCCGCTATTGCGTTGGGCCAGGAAAAAGGTGGCGAGCGCGAGATCTTCGGGCTGCGTCACCTTGATGTTGTCTGCATGTCCAGAAACCAGCTTAGGTGCGCCACCGGCAAGCTCAATCGCGGAGGCTTCATCAGTCACTGCCAGCGATTTATCCAATGCTGTTTCTAATGCATTCAGTAACTGCTCACGCTTAAACATTTGTGGCGTTAAGGCATGCCAGAGTTGCTCACGGCACACTGTGGTTTCAATCTTGTTGTCGCCCGTGCCGCGCTTCATGGTGTCTCGCACCGGACAGGCTAGAATAGCGCCATGGGTGTGACTAGTCGCCTCAGCAATCAGTGCATCGATGTCCTGATGTCTGACACAAGGCCGGGCAGCATCATGCACCATCACCCATTCCGCATCAGTTGTGCGAAGGCCAGCCAAGACGGAGTCTGCGCGCTCTTTGCCACCAGTTGTCACCACAACACGCTTATCACTGCCAAGGGATGTTGAATGGAAATATCCATCCTCTTCACCAATCGCAATCACGACTTTATTGATGCTTGGGTGTTCCAGCAGGTAATGCACCGTGTGTTCAAGCAGCGTTTTATCTTCGATGGTGAGGTATTGTTTCGGCAGGTCCGCGCGCATACGCTTTCCTACTCCTGCCGCAGGGACAATCGCGACCACTTCAGGCGCGACAGATTGCGGCAAGCTTAAGGTTTCTTCACTGGCCGGGGTATTCATGTTTCTCTACTTAAAAAGGCGAGAGGGCTAATCGCTGACAACCCGGAAGAAAGTTTCTCCCGGCTTGATCATGCCCAGTTCGTTGCGGGCGCGTTCTTCAATCGCTTCTTGCCCACGTTTGAGATCTGCTATTTCTGCGTACATTTGCTGGTTACGTTGGTGGAGTTTATCGTTGGCTTGAGCAACGGAATCAGCAACGGCGGTCACTGCAAGGTAATCGTCTACCCCGTTCTTGCCCCACCAAAGGTGATACTGGAGCCATCCAAACAATACGAACAGCAAGACTGTCAGCATTCGCATTGAATTTTCCTCCCCACACTCAACAAAACCCGTCTGGCATTCATCGCCAAACACAGAACATAACCCACAAAGTCTAGGCTCAGTGGGCACTTACATAAAGAATAGCCGTAATAATCCCACATTCGCCCCTGTCACACCAGTAATGGCAGCGACAGAACGGCGAATTGCGGACTTTTCGTAAATAAGTGACAGGAGAATGGTCAGGCGTTGAGGTGATAAACCGGATTGGGAAGCGCCTCCAGCAAGATAGAGAGATCTCTCGCTGCAAACGCAAAGGTATATTCCGGTGGACCCGGTGTGTACATCAAAGATTCAAATTCAAACAACGCGCTATCGACTATCAAGGGGATATGATCTGGCATACCAAACGGGCAAACCGCCCCGGGTACACAGCCAAGACTTTCTATCATCTCTTCGTCTGAGGCAATGGAAGGTCTTTGACCCACCAGTGCTTTGATTTTCTTACTATCCAATCTCGCATCACGATGCGTCAGCAAAAGCGCACGACCGCCCTTCTTAAAGTTGAGGAACAAGCTTTTAGTGGGTGTTGCTGTCCAACCCAGACGCTTGCCGACGATTTCATCAGTGGCAAAATCGAGGATGGGTTCATGTTGCCACTCTTGATAGCTCACACCACACTGCGTCATCAAATTTATATTCTTTTGCAGAATTTCATCCAACGTCTGCGCCATTTATCCCTCCAGGCCCATCATCCATTTTTGCATCAAAAGAAATGCTACATAAATCATCATGCCAGCAACCAGAATATCAATGATTTTCCGCACATTAGGCTTCGAAAGCACTGGCGACATTTTCGCAGCGCCCAATGCAATACCATAAAACCAGAACATAGATGCCAGCATGGTGCCGACTGCAAAAGCGGTTCGCTGTGCAGGTTCAAACTGACCACCAATTGAGCCTAGTACCACAACGGTGTCTAAATACACGTGAGGGTTCAGCAAAGTCACTGCCGCGGCACCAATCAATACCGCCATGAGTCCTTTACCCGTTTTTCCTCCCTCCGACTCGGCACTTTCCTCTTCGCCAATCCAAGCACGTTTAAGCGATTGGTAGGCGTAGGTCAGCAGAAAGGCAATACCTCCCAGTGTCACGACACTCAGCAAGGTTTCATTACTGGAAAGCATTGCGCCACCGCCAAAAACGCCGAGGGCAATCAAAGCAAAGTCGCAGAGAAAGCAAAGTGTCGCCGTCGCAACATGATGATGACGGCGGATCCCTTGATTGAGGACAAACGCATTCTGCGCACCGATCGGAATGATCATACTGAGCCCTAAACCAAACCCTTGTAATAAAACACTGCTACTCATCACTTTGTCTCCACATCCCTCAATATTGCTGAGGCACAAATTAGAGGGGTGACAAAAGTAAGTAAAACTAATAATTTTAATCACAGATAAGCAAAACTGATGAGACGTAGATGAAGGGATTAGATTACCGCTGGCTGGATGCACTGGATGCAGTCATCGCCAACGGCGGCTTTGATAAAGCAGCAGAAGCGCTTTTCATCACCCAATCGGCCGTTTCCCAGCGAATCAAACAGCTGGAAACTTTGGTTGCACAGCCCGTATTGATTCGCGAAACGCCTCCGCAACCCACCGCCATTGGTAAAAAGCTGCTTGGCCTTCACCGACGTGTTCAACTGCTTGAAAAGGAAATGCTGCCAGAGCTGACACCCGAAGGGCTGGCAGGTCCTATTACTGTACCTATCGCCACCAATGCAGACAGCCTGGCGACCTGGCTGCTGCCAGCTCTTTCCCCGTTAATGAAAGCGCAGACACTCGAAATCAACCTGATCGTCGATGATGAGAGCCGCACGCTGAATCGCCTTCGATCAGGCGAAGCCGTTGTTGCGGTTAGCAATGAAGCCACACCACTGAAAGGCTGTGTGGCGGAATCTTTGGGGGTGATGGAGTACCTTTGCGTTTGCACCCCAGCCTTCAAAGCCACCTACTTTCCAGATGGCTTGAACGCAGAAGCGGTGAGTCGCGCTCCTGCTGTGGTGTTTGACCGTTTCGATGACATGCACACTCAGTTTGTGTCTGAACGTTTTCAACTGCCCACTCCCGGCTGGCGTAGCCATATGGTTCGCTCGTCTGAGGCTTTCGTCAAAATGGCCAAACTAGGTGTGGCGTATTGCTTGATACCCCGCCTGCAAATTGAGCCAGAACTGACATCCGGTGAGCTTATCGATCTTTGTCCAGGCGATTGTGTGATCCGCCACCTATACTGGCACCATTTCGCGACGGAAAGTGGCGTATTGGCGGAGATGTCATCAGCCTGCTTAAATTATGCCCGAAAGACTTTTGGTGAAGGAAAAATATCCCACACAGTGTGAATTATTTCCGCCTTGCCGTAGTCATAGCCATATAACTTCAAAAAACAACATGGAACCCAGACCATGAAAAAACACCTTATTGCTTCGTTAGTTGGTGCAGCCATCGCACTGTCTTCACCGTTTGTTTCTGCCGCTACACCGGATTTCCCGCACCTAGAAACCATGGGAGTTGGCGAGGTTGTCGCCCAGCCGGATACCGCCACCGTAGACGTTGCCGTCTCACTTACCCGCACGTCTGCCCAAGCCGCCAAAAAGGCATCTGATGACGCTGTAGCTACGCTTTTGGAACGATTGGAGAAAATGGGGATTGCGCGTAAAGACATCGAAAGCGCCAATCTTAACCTTCAACCTCAGTACAGTTACCCAAAAAACAGCGAGCCCAAATTGAACGGCTACCGCGCCACACGAAACGTGACGGTGACCGTAAGCGATCTGTCCCGGCTTAATCGCGTCTTGGATGGCGCGTTGGCTGATGGACTGAACCGGGTAAATGGCATCAGCTTTTCTTCGAGTAAAGAAGCTGAGCTCAAAGAAAAAGCGCGCATGGCAGCCATTGCCGATGCAAAAGCTAAAGCAGAGTCATTGGCAAAAGGCTTTGGTGAAACACTCGCAGGCGTTTGGGAAATCCGCTACATGACATCGACGCCGGTTCGCCCAACCATGATGCGAATGGCAGAGGCGTCCAGTGTTGCATCAAGCTACGATGACGCAGAAATCACTATCCGTGATCAGGTGGAAGTGGTTTACGCTCTGGGCGAATAAATCGCAGATTTATTCAACATATTGAAAAGAAAAATGGCCGCTAATGCGGCCATTTCCCTTTCTGGGATCGACATTTGTTAGGGGGAACAAATCGTCAATCAATGGAGTATACGAGCGCGAAGGGTACCTTCGATCGCTTTGAGTTTCTCCAATGCTTTTTCAGAGTGCTCGGTTTCGACGTCGATCACAACGTAACCGTACTCGGAATTGGTTTGTAGGTACTGACCCGCAATGTTGATACTTTCTTCTGCGAAGATGGTATTGATTTTGGTCAGGATACCTGGCTTGTTCTGGTGAATGTGCAGCAGACGTGACGTACCAGTATGCTCTGGCAACGATACTTCTGGGAAGTTTACTGAAGACAGGGTTGAACCATTGTCTGAGTACTTCACCATCTTACCAGCCACTTCGATACCGATATTTTCCTGTGCTTCCTGAGTTGAACCACCGATGTGTGGTGTCAGGATGACGTTATCAAACGCTTGCAGCGGAGAAGTAAATGGGTCGCTGTTGGTTTTCGGCTCTGTTGGGAATACGTCTACTGCCGCACCGCCAATGTGACCGCTTTCCAGTGCGCCGCACAGCGCATCGATATCAACCACCGTGCCACGCGCGGCGTTGATGAAGATCGCGCCCGGCTTCATGCGCGCAAACTCTTCGCTACCCATCATGTTCTGGGTTGAGTCGGTTTCCGGCACGTGAAGGGTGATCACGTCACTCTTGTTCAGAAGCTCTGACATTGACGCCACTTGCGTCGCATTACCCAGTGAAAGCTTGTTTTCAATGTCGTAGAAGAAAACACGCATACCCAGGTTTTCCGCCAGAATACCCAGTTGGGTACCGATGTGACCGTAACCAATGATACCCAGGTTTTTGCCACGTGCTTCGAACGAACGGTCCGCTGACTTCATCCACTCACCGCGGTGAGCCATAGCGTTCTTCGCTGGAATGCCACGAAGCAGAAGAAGAATCTCGCCAAGAACCAGTTCGGCAACACTACGGGTGTTTGAGAAAGGTGCGTTAAATACTGGGATACCGCGCTTCGCTGCCGCAGTCAGGTCAACCTGGTTGGTGCCAATACAGAAACAACCCACTGCTACCAGTTTTTGCGCTTTCGCAAACACTTTCTCAGTCAGTTGGGTGCGGGAACGAATGCCCACGAAATGCGCGTCAGCAATTGCCGCTTCAAGCTCTTCACCGGCTAGAGAGCCTTTGTGATATTCAATATTGCTGTACCCTGCACCCTGAAGAACTTCCAGTGCAGTTGGGTGAACACCTTCAAGGAGAAGGATCTTTATTTTGTCTTTTTCAAGCGACACTTTAGCCATTGCAGTTCTCATCCTTAAAAAAAAACCTGTCGTTAAATTCGGTTTCCGTCTTCCAGACGTCAAAGGCCGCTTTTTGATAGGATTATGTCGGCCTTGTACAATTAGTGACTAAGGTAACAAAAATTTATTTGCATGGGTAAGAATATTACGTAATAAGTGCGAAAAAAAACGGCGCCATGAAGGCACCGCTAACTTATTGAGTTACTTATACGCAAACGTTTGGCTTTTGCCTCAAAAAAACTGAAGTGTTAACCCATTAACGCTTAACTGTTTTTAGCTTTTTACTACACCGTTTGCAGTACCTTCCAGCACTACATCTGCGCCACGGTTTGCAAACAGGCCAACAGTCACTACGCCCGCAATCGCGTTGATCTTGTCTTCCAGTTCTTTGGCATTGGTGATTTGCAGGTTGTGCACGTCCAGAATCACGTTGCCATTATCGGTGATACAACCTTCGCGGTAGCAAGGATCGCCGCCCAGTTTAACCAGTTCACGCGCCACGTAAGAACGCGCCATTGGGATCACTTCCACTGGCAGAGGGAATTGACCCATCACATCCACTTTCTTGCTGTCGTCGATGATACAGATAAATTTCTCGGAGATCGCCGCCACGATTTTTTCTCGCGTCAGTGCAGCACCACCGCCTTTGATCATTTCGTTGTTTGGATTTATCTCATCCGCACCATCAACATAAATGTCCAGACTTGCCACTTCGTTTGCATCAAAGACCGGAATGCCAATCTTCTCCAGACGCTCGGTAGATGCAACTGAACTCGACACTGCACCTTTGATTTGCTCTTTCATGGTTTCGAGGGCATCGATGAAGTGATTAACGGTGGATCCAGTGCCAACACCAACGATGCTGCCTTTGGTCACGTATTCCAACGCAGCCCAACCAGCCGCTTTTTTCATTTCATCCTGAGTCATGAGGATCTCCTGGGTAAATAGGGGTAATTCGCGACGCCGATTATACAGATCTGATTTTGGAGCGGGCAGATTTTTATAAACGCAGATCCCGTTATTCGGGATCGATACAGATCAGGTTAGATCGCCCACTTCCAATGCCTAGATGGCGTCAAAATCTCTGGTAAAGGCACGTCCCACGCTTCAACAGGAAGGTCATCAACCTGCTGGCAATCATGAGCGATACCAACGGGTTTTGCTCCCCGTCCTGATTCATACCAAGGTGCCAGTGTGCGATCGTAATACCCGCCGCCCATACCCAGGCGCTGCCCGCTTTTATCGAACGCCACAAGCGGTGTACAAATCGCATCAAGTTGCTGTGCAGGCAATACATCAAGCACGCTAAGCTTCGGCTCTAGAATACCGTAGCGGTTTGGTACCAAGGTGGACTTAGGATGATAGTGCAGGAACAGCAAATGCCCTTTGCTGAA
The DNA here is from genome assembly GCF_000973155.1 of Grimontia sp. AD028. Classification (NCBI taxonomy): domain Bacteria; kingdom Pseudomonadati; phylum Pseudomonadota; class Gammaproteobacteria; order Vibrionales; family Vibrionaceae; genus Grimontia; species Grimontia sp. AD028. The sequence continues at coordinate 31,485 of NZ_LASY01000030.1, forward strand.
AGGATGAATCACCGGCAAATAAACATCTTTCCCCTCTCGCCAGCAATGCTCAATCAGAGGCTGGGTATCCAGCTCACCATCTACTGACAAATAAAGCGCAATTCGCTGAGCGTTGAGGATGCTGTCAGCTTGCTGAAAATGGGAAGAAAGGTTTGTCGCCGCATGACGCTGCTCGTCATCGGTCAGGGATTGCCTTTTGGCTCGGGTCGCTTTTCGCAGTTCATTGCGAAGAGAAGAAGTGTTCGCTTGCATCGGCTGTCCTTGCCGCAAAGCTAATGGGGATTGGCCCCGGAGTGCCGTTGGGATCTTTTGCCCTTGAACCCTGCGGTTCAAGGCGGATGAGAAGAACATACCGTAGGCTTCTCGGTACAAGCCGAGCTTGCTCAAAAGCATGTAACATCCCACCCTTAGATGTGCTTATCGGCTCAGGGACGCGGATCCGCTGACGCACACTCCAGGGTCAAACTGGTTCGGAAGGCTTATGCTTCCTTCGACGCGCTGTGTTTTAACAACGCCTCTTCAATCGTTTGCTGCAACAGCACAATTCGCTGTTCCATATCATTCTTATCGTCGGTGTTTTGCTGTCTTTCTGCACGCAATTCGTAGCAGATATTCAGGGCCGCGATAGTGAGCAGTTGCTCTGTATTCGTTACTTTAGTGCGCTCAGACAATTCGTGCAACCGTTGATCAAAGTCGTCTGCCGCTTCTTTCAGCGCTTGTTCCTGACCTGCCGGACAGTTAACACGCATTATTTTGCCAAGGATCTGAATTTCAACAGCTTGCGTAGTCATATTCTTTTCTGAGCTCCCTTCAAAGCGCGGTGTCGCACCCTGACGTCACGGGCGCAAACTATAGAAAATGGCAGATTAAACTTCAAGTCTATCCTATCGCGTATTGTCTCTCGACGGACTAAGCAGACGAAAAGTCGTCAATGTGATGAAAATCAGAGCTATCGTGAACCTGATTCTCGCTTTTGCTTTCTTCTATCGTGAAGAGAGGTTCAGTGACTTAGGACTAACTGGTAGTATACGGACAAGACAATTTCGGTACCCAAGGTGACCCCGTGACCCAAGTAACTTTACCTGAATACAGCAACATGGTTTCCACGCTTCGCGCTGACTCTCTGGCCGTAACGCCAGCAGAAATGCATGGCCTTCTGGCGGGAATGTTGTGCGGTGGACTAGACCCTGAGCTGGGTAACTGGATGCCGATGCTTTATGACTACACCAATGATGGTGCAGGCTGGCCACATGAGTCGAAAACACTGGCGGCAACCAGCGTTGGTCTGGCGAGCCAGCAACTCACTGGTGGTCAGATGGATTTCGAAGTGCTGTTGCCGGATGAAAATGAATCCTTGCTTGATCGCGGTGATGCGCTGTCTGAGTGGGTAAGTGCTTTTATCGCAGGTATTGGTTTAGTCGGTATCACTGCAGGCAAACTGTCTGACGACTCGAAAGAAGTGCTGGCAGACCTGACAGAAATTGCACAGCTTGGCATTGATGAAGACGATGATATGGAAGAGCAGGCATTGCTTTTCGAACAAGTCATCGAGCACGTCCGCGTCTGCGCAATGACGCTTCATGCCGAGCTTGGCATCAAGCCACAGACTGAAGAAAAACCAACCCTCCACTAACAGATCACTGTCGGAGACTGACGCAGAATGGATGCTGAGCCATCAACACAAAATTTTGATGTCATCATTGCCGGTGGCGCAATGGCAGGTGCCACTTTGGCACTGGCTATTGAACAACTGACACAGGCAGGCTTGTCCGTGGCGGTGGTGGAAGCCGCCATTCCGGACAACAGCCACCCAGGTTATGATGCCCGAAGCATTGCCCTTTCCTATGGCAGCTGCCAGTTGCTCGATAACATCGGCGTGTGGAAAACCTTGTCGCCATTTGCCACCCCGATTAGCAAGATTCATGTTTCCGATCGTGGCCACTTCGGCCTAACCGAGATGAATGCCCGTGATGAAGGTCTGGATTATCTTGGCAATGTGATTGAGCTTGCCGACGCCGGGCGCGTTTTTCACCAAGCGTTGGGTAAAGCCAAAAACATCACCTTGTTTTGCCCGTCTTTTGTCACTGATATCAAACGTGAAGTCGACAGCGTCACTTTGACGCTCAATGATGGAAAAGCGCTGACAGCCAAACTGGTTGTTGCCGCAGACGGCGCGCTATCTTCCTGCTGCGATATGGTGGGGATTGAACGCCATGAGCATGACTTTGAACAGGTTGCGCTGATTGCGAATGTCACCACAGAAATCGCTCATCAAGGCCGTGCCTTCGAACGTTTTACCGAAACCGGCCCTGTCGCCTTGTTGCCGATGTCTGAAGGCAGAAGCTCGCTGGTATGGTGCGTCAAACCTCACGAAGCACCTGCAATGCTGTCCATGTCTGACGATGAGTTTGCACAAGCACTGCAACAGGCTTTCGGGTGGCGTTTGGGAAGACTGCTGCATGTTGGTCAACGTGGCAGCTATCCGTTGATTCTGCGTCAGGCAACCCGTCTTATCAGTCACCGCTTTACAGTGGTTGGGAATGCGGCACAAACGCTTCACCCCATTGCGGGACAAGGCTTTAACCTAGGCCTTCGCGATGTGGTATCGCTGGCTGAAGAAATCGCCAAAGCGCACGCTGATGGCAAAGATTGCGGTCAAATGCCTGTGCTTCAATCATACCTAGTACGACGAGAACCTGACCGCGATACCACAGTCGCCATGACATCTGGTTTGGTTCACGGCTTCTCCAACACCTCTGCACCACTGATTCTCGGACGAAACCTGGGACTGGCAGCAATGTCGGTCTTTAGCGAATTAAAAGCACCATTGCTGCAACGTGCAATGGGCTTGGTAGAACGATAATGAAAATGACAAATGTAGACATCGCCATTATCGGCGGTGGTATGGTTGGCCTGACTCTCGCTGCTGCACTGGCAGATAGCGATCTTCGCATCGCAATCATCGAAGGCAAAATGCCGGAGCCTGAACTATCTCCCCTGCCCGACCTTCGCGTTTCTGCGTTGAGCCGCGCCAGTGAGCGTATTCTGAAAAACGTCGGCGCGTGGGAAGGCATTCAATCCCAACGCTCAAGTCCATATCAAAAAATGTCGGTATGGGAACAAGACAGCTTCGCCGCGATTGATTTCGATGCAATGGACTTGGGTCAACCCAACCTCGGTTATATCGTTGAAAACCGCGTTATTCAGTTGGCACTGTTTGAGCGCGTAAAGCAGCAACAGAATGTCACCCTATTCTGCCCAGACCGCTGCGCCAACATGATGTTTGGTGAAACAGAAGCCTGGCTAACCCTTGAATCGGGCAGTGCCATTACCGCAAAACTCGTGGTCGGTGCTGATGGTGCAAACTCCTGGGTACGCAACCAGCTATCGATTCCATTAACCCATTGGGATTATGGACATAGTGCACTGGTCGCCAATATTCGGACCGAAGAGCCTCATGATGGTGTCGCACGCCAGATTTTCACTCCGGATGGCCCGCTGGCTTTCCTGCCACTGTCAGATCCGAACCTAAGTTCGATCGTTTGGTCGCAATCACCGGAAAATGCCGATGCGCGTTGCTCCATGCCAGAAGATGAGTTTAACAAAGCACTGAGCACTGCTTTCGATCTTCGTCTTGGCCTTTGCTCGGTTGAAGGTGAACGTGCAGCCTTCCCTTTGAAGATGCGTTACGCGAGAGACTTCGTGGTCGAGCGCGTTGCCATGATTGGCGATGCCGCCCACACGATTCACCCGCTGGCGGGTCAAGGCGTAAACCTGGGCCTCTTGGATGCCGCGACGCTGGCACAAGAGCTGATCCGCTTAAGTGATGAAGGCAAAGACATTGGTGAAAAAACCAACCTTCGTGCTTTCGAACGTTGGCGTAAAGCTGAAGCCGCGCAAATGATTGCGGCAATGCAAGGGTTCCGCGATTTGTTTGCGGGTGAAAACCCGGCGAAGAAACTGATCCGTGGTATTGGCCTGATGGCAGCCGCCACACTCCCCGGTATCAAAACGCAATTTATTAAGCGGGCACTTGGGCTGACAGGTGATTTGCCAAAACTGGCGAAGAAGTAGATTTATTTAAGGTGCTAGATCCTAAGTCCTGGTCCTAGAAATAGAATTCATACCATTGTGAAACGACAAAACGGCACTGAGCATTTTCATTTCCCCGATCCTGCTCTTCCTAGGCACCAGGCCCAGCTCTTCTCCTAGGACCTTCTGTCCTAACCACATAAAAAAACGGCGCCTTTCGGCGCCGTCTTCAATCTAAATCCGTTAAGGATAAGCGATTACGCTTGGCCTTTAACTTCTTTCAGACCGTTGTATGGTGCTTTCTCGCCCAGTGCTTCCTCGATACGGATCAGCTGGTTGTACTTAGCAACACGGTCAGAACGGCTCATAGAACCAGTCTTGATTTGGCCTGCTGCAGTACCTACCGCCAGGTCAGCGATAGTTGCGTCTTCAGTTTCACCTGAACGGTGAGAGATAACAGCAGTGTAGCCTGCGTCTTTAGCCATCTTGATTGCAGCCAGAGTTTCAGTCAGAGAACCGATCTGGTTGAATTTGATCAGGATAGAGTTAGCAACGCCTTTCTCGATACCTTCAGCAAGGATCTTGGTGTTAGTAACGAACAGGTCGTCACCAACCAGCTGAAGCTTGTCACCCAGCAGTTCAGTTTGGTGCTTGAAGCCAGCCCAATCAGACTCGTCCAGACCGTCTTCGATAGAAACGATTGGGAATTGGTTAGCCAGCTCAGCCAGGTAGTGGTTAAACTCTTCAGAAGAGAAAGTTTTACCTTCACCTTTCATGTTGTAGATGCCAGCGTCTTTGTCGAAGAACTCAGATGCTGCACAGTCCATCGCCAGAGTAACGTCTTTGCCCAGCTCGTAACCAGCAGCAGCAACAGCTTCTGCGATAACTTCCAGTGCTTCAGCGTTAGACTTCAGGTTAGGCGCGAAACCACCTTCGTCACCAACTGCAGTGCTGTAGCCTTTAGACTTAAGAACTTTCGCCAGGTTGTGGAATACTTCCGCACCGATACGCAGACCTTCTTTCAGAGTTTTCGCGCCAACTGGCTGAATCATGAACTCTTGGATGTCTACGTTGTTGTCTGCGTGCTCACCACCGTTGATGATGTTCATCATTGGCAGAGGCATAGAGAATACGCCAGCAGTGCCGTTCAGCTCAGCAATGTGCTCGTACAGTGGCATGCCTTTCGCAGCAGCTGCTGCTTTTGCGTTCGCCAGAGAAACAGCCAGGATTGCGTTTGCACCGAACTTAGATTTGTTCTCAGTACCGTCCAGGTCGATCATGATCTGGTCGATTTCTGCTTGGTTTTTCGCGTCTTTACCTTCCAGAGCGTTAGCAATTGCGCCGTTTACTGCATCAACTGCTTTCAGAACGCCTTTACCCAGGAAACGTGCTTTGTCGCCGTCACGCAGTTCCAGTGCTTCGCGAGAACCGGTAGATGCACCAGATGGAGCAGCTGCCATACCTACGAAACCACCTTCCAGGTGAACTTCTGCTTCTACAGTTGGGTTACCGCGTGAGTCAATGATTTCACGGCCCAGAACTTTAACGATCTTAGACATTGTGTTTCCTCTCGTATGTCAATAGCTTAAGAATGCGAAAAGCGGCCGCACAACCTTCGCGACCGCTTCCTTTTTTCAGTTACAGCTCACCACGCTGATTTTTACCTGCCGCTGCCACGAAGCCTTCAAACAGAGGGTGGCCATCGCGTGGAGTAGAGGTAAATTCAGGGTGGAACTGGCACGCCACAAACCATGGGTGCACAGGGTTTTCGATGATTTCAACCAGCTTTTTATCCGCAGACAGGCCAGATACAACCAGACCCGCTTCTTCAATCTGCGGACGCAGCACGTTGTTCACTTCATAACGGTGACGGTGACGCTCGTGAATCGTCGCGTTGCCGTACAGATCACGTGCTTTAGTACCTTCTTTCAGGTGACACAGTTGCGCGCCAAGACGCATGGTGCCGCCCAAATCTGATTTTTCAGTACGCTCTTCAACTTTACCTTCGCCATCCACCCACTCGGTGATCAGGCCAACAACAGGGAACTTGCTGCCCTTGTCGAATTCAGTAGAGTTCGCGCCTTCCATGCCTGCAACGTTACGCGCGTATTCGATCAGCGCAACCTGCATGCCCAGACAGATGCCAAGGTATGGCACTTTGTTTTCGCGAGCGTATTTCGCTGCCAGAATCTTGCCTTCCACACCACGGTCACCGAAGCCACCTGGAACAAGAATCGCGTCCAGACCTTGCAGTGCTTCGTCGCCTTTCGTTTCTACGTCTTGAGAGTCAACATACTTGATGTTCACCGTCAGACGGTTTTTCAGGCCACCGTGTTTCAGTGCTTCGTTTACAGACTTGTATGCGTCTGGCAGTTCGATGTATTTGCCAACCATACCGATAGTCACTTCACCGGTTGGGTTCGCTTCTTCAAAAATAACTTGTTCCCATTCAGACAGGTCAGCTTCTGGCGCTGTGATGCCGAAACGGGTACAAATCAGGTCATCAAGACCTTGAGAACGGATCAGTGAAGGGATCTTGTAGATGGAATCTACGTCCTTCATCGAAATCACTGCTTTTTCCTGAACGTTACAGAACAGCGCAATCTTAGAGCGCTCGTTCGCAGGAATCACACGATCACTACGGCAAACCAGAATGTCTGGCTGAATACCGATAGACAGCAGTTCTTTCACTGAGTGTTGAGTTGGTTTGGTTTTCACTTCACCGGCTGCTGCCAGGTAAGGAACCAGCGTCAGGTGCATGAACATCGCACGCTCGCGACCCAGTTCTACCGCCAATTGACGGATAGCTTCAAGGAACGGCAGTGATTCGATATCACCCACGGTGCCACCGACTTCAACGATAGCAACGTCGTGACCTTCGCCACCGGCAAGCACGCGTTCTTTAATAGAGTTGGTGATGTGTGGAATAACCTGAATGGTCGCACCCAGGTAGTCGCCGCGGCGCTCTTTGCGCAGTACGTCAGCGTATACACGGCCCGACGTAAAGTTGTTGCGCTTGGTCATCTTGGTGCGGATGAAGCGCTCATAGTGACCCAAATCCAGGTCAGTCTCTGCGCCGTCTTCCGTAACGAATACTTCACCGTGCTGGGTTGGGCTCATGGTGCCCGGGTCCACGTTGATGTAAGGGTCAAGCTTCATCATGGTCACTTTAAGACCACGTGCTTCTAGAATTGCCGCCAATGACGCTGCTGCAATACCCTTACCTAGGGAGGAAACCACCCCGCCCGTAACAAAAATGTAATTCGTTGTCATGCTAAACCTGAGAGTTGGATTTAGGGGAAATTATTGGAAATCTGGACGGGACGACATGTTACCAGAGCCCGAAACTTCCCACAACGTGAAAACTATCACACAGAATGCCGTTTTTTTTTGTCGTAAATCAATTGAGTGATTTACGTCGATTTGTTGCCCTCATCACGCTTTACTTCTTGCCACAGATTTTCAAGCTCATCTGGCTCACTTTCCTGCAAGTTTTTACCATTATCGCGTAATTTCATTTCAATTTTGCGAAAACGACTTTCGAATTTTAGGTTCGCTTTTCGAAGTGCCATTTCCGGATTAGTGCCAAGGTGGCGGGCAAGATTGACGGCGGCAAAAAGTAAATCGCCGACTTCTTCATCGACGCGCTCTTGGTCGACATCCACCATCAAGGCTTCTTCCATTACCTCTTCAAGCTCTTCCTGCACTTTTTCGGCGACAGGGCCAACTGAGTCCCAATCAAAGCCGAAACGCGCGCAACGCTTTTGCAGTTTCGCTGCTCGGCCTAAAGCCGGAAGTGAGGTCGGTACATCATCCAAAATACTGAGCTCTGCATCAGGTTTGACTTTGGCGGCACGTTCCTGCGCTTTTATGCCTTCCCAGTCCGCTTTTTCCAGCGGGTTGCCATCGGCATCCTTTTCACCAAAAACATGAGGATGACGACGCACCAGCTTGTCGCACATGGCACCGGCAATGTCTTCAAATTCAAACAGGCCCTGCTCTTTTCCGAGTTGACTATAGAACACAATCTGGAACAGCAGATCGCCCAGCTCATCACGAACATCTGCCCATTCCTGACGTTCAATCGCATCCACTGCTTCAAAAGTTTCTTCGATGGTGTAAGGAATTATGGAATCGAAGGTTTGCTTCTTGTCCCAATCGCAACCGTTTTGCGGGTCCCTGAGGGTAGCCATAATTTCCAGCAATTCTTGCATTCGCGACATTTTTTTCATCTGTTACCCGCCCAAAAGAAAAGGGAAAGCAGCGCTTTCCCTTTATAGAAATTGAATATTGTTAGCGAAGCCGTTTGGCTTCATGCACGTCTTTGACTTGCTCCAAGCGGGAGATCACCCGGCTCAGCACTTCAAGGTCACTCAGCTCTAAATCAAAGTCCATGATGGACATTTGCTGTTTGTAGTCGACCCGGCTTTGCATGCCAGAAACTTTCGCTTTTTCGTTCAGCAAGACATTGGTGAGATCTTTAATCAAACCACTTCGCTCGGATGCAGAAACACGCACTGTGATTTGATAGTTGCCGATATAACCGCCGCCCCACACCGTCTCGATAAGGCGCTCCGGTGCATGATGGCGAAGTTCAGCCAATTGCTCACAGTCTGCACGGTGCACTGAGATACCACGGCCTTGCGTTACGTAGCCTTCGATTTCGTCACCCGGAATTGGCTGACAGCATCGCGCAAGGTGGGTCATCAGGTTGTCCACGCCTTCAACGACAACGGCATCTCGGCGTGGGCGCTTGGTTGTGGTCTGTGTTTCAGCCTGCTCCAGCTTGGCGCGAAGCTGCTCATCTTCCTGTTCTTTGGTCAGTTTGTTGACCACAGAATTGATGTAATTCACCACCTGGTTGATGCGCAAATCACCGCTACCAATACCCGCGTAAACTTCATCAAGGCTGTTAACATTGAAGCGCTTCATAGCGAGCGTGGCGTCTTTGCTCGCAGCACCAATCTTGACGAGTTCAGCATCGAGAATTTCTTTACCTGCCTCGACGTTCTTCTCTCGTGCTTGCTTACGGAACCACGCGTTAATCTTGGCGCGTGCGCGGCCTGACGTCACAAAGCCAAGGCTTGGGTTCAGCCAGTCACGGGAAGGGTTCGGCTCTTTCTGGGTAATGATTTCGACCTGATCGCCCATGTTGAGGTGATAGGTGAACGGTACGATACGCCCTTCCACTTTGGCCCCGATACAACGGTGACCCACTTCAGAATGGATGTGGTAAGCAAAATCCAGAGGTGTCGCGCCGATCGGCAGGTCAACCACATCACCTTTCGGTGTAAAGGCGTAGACGCGGTCATCAAATACCTGGCTACGAAGTTCATCCAGCATCTCGCCAGAATCAGACATCTCTTCTTGCCAAGCCAGCAGTTTACGCAGCCAAGTGATCTTCTCATCGTAACCACTGCGGCCAGCTGAAGAACCTTCTTTGTATTTCCAGTGCGCTGCGACGCCAAGCTCTGCATCATCGTGCATCTGCTTGGTACGGATTTGGATTTCTACCGTTTTGCCTTCCGGCCCCAGTACGACAGTGTGAATCGATTGGTAACCATTTGGTTTAGGGTTCGCCACGTAGTCATCGAACTCTTTCGGCAGATGACGGTATTTGGTGTGAACGGCACCCAGCGCGGCATAACAGTCCTGAAGCTGATCAGCGATGATGCGCACAGCACGCACATCAAACAGCTCATCAAATTCCAAGCCTTTTTTCTGCATCTTGCGCCAGATGCTGTAGATGTGTTTCGGGCGGCCATAGACCTGCGCGTTGATGTTGGAGTTTTCCATCGCGCTTTGTAGATCGGACACAAAGGTGTCGATGTACTGCTCACGGTCAATACGGCGTTCTGCCAGTTGTTTGGCAATTTGTTTGTAGGTCAGCGAGTGCTGATAACGGAATGCGTAATCTTCAATTTCCCACTTGAGCTGGCCGATACCTAAGCGGTTAGCAAGCGGTGCGTAGATGTTTGCACACTCTTTCGCAACAGCCTGACGCACTTCATCAGACTCGTTTTTCACTTCACGCAGGTAGGTAATACGCTCAGCCAGTTTGATGACCACGCAACGGAAGTCATCCACCATGGAGAGCAACATACGACGCACATTATCTACCTGCGCAGCCGTCGCTTCTTCATTGTTGGCGTTCAGATGGCGAATCGCCGCCATTTCCTGAACCCCTTCCACCAGCTTGGCGATATTGTTTCCGTAATGCTCTTTGAGCAATTCATTGCTGAGCACGTCATATTCCACCATGGGGAACAGCAACGCGGCCAACAAGGTTTCCTTGTCCATACTCAATGTGACAAGGATTTCAATCATCTCTCGACCACACCAGAGAGGCTGCGCGAGCGTTTGCTCATCGCCCAGTGTCTGGCAATGGTGATAGGCTTGGGTTAAAGCCTGAGATACGGCAGCCTCCTGGGCAAGACCTTCCACCCAGCGTTCAAGCACAAATTCTTTATTGTCGTTTAGGTGCGCGCCACGAATTGCGACCATTTCACTATCCTGTTTTTCTTATCCTTAAACGGGCAACCATCATGGTTGCCCGGTGGGCGACTCAATCTTTGACAAACAATGCCATCGACTCCAAGTGCCCTGTATGTGGGAACATGTCCAACATGCCCAACCTAACCAATTGATACCCGTTATCCAAAAGCACCTGACTGTCACGTGCTAGTGTTGCCGGGTTGCAGGAAACATACACTACCTGCTCAGCTCCAGATTGTGCCACATAAGGCATAACCCCTAAAGCACCAGCACGCGCCGGATCGAGCAAAATTTTGTTGTAGCTTTCACGTCCCCAGACAGTTTCAGCCGCATCCAGTTCCAGATTGGCATGATAGAAACGCGCATTGCCTTGCTGATTACGCATCGCATTGTCTGACGCGCGCAGCACCATCTCTTCTACGCCTTCAATCCCGACGACGGTTTTTACCTTCGCAGCCAGCGGTAAACTGAAGTTGCCCAGACCACAGAAAAGATCAAGCACAGCATCATCTTCTGTTAACGAGAGCCAATCCAGCGCCTGCGAAATCATCTTTTCATTGATATCCGCATTAACCTGAATAAAGTCCTGCGGCTCAAAGGCTAGCGTCAGTTGGCCAAGTGTGTAATTGGGCTGCTCACCCAGGACGCGCTGCACGGCATCATCGGCTTGCTGCAAGTAATAAATCAAACTGTGTTGTTCTGCGAAGCCTTTCAGCGTTGCCTGATCGTCGTCATGCAGCGGCTTGATAGCTCGAACCACAAGCACTCGACCTTGATTGGAAGCCACCAGCTCAATATGACCAATAATACGACGGCCACGAAGACCATCCAGCAGAGAATAAATGGCTGGCAATAGCGCATTTAGCTCTGCATCAAGCACCGGACAATCCGTAACCGTCACAATGTCATTGGCGCTGCGTTGACGGAAACCCATTTCAAGCTTGCCACTCTTGCTCACTTTGACGCTCAGACGTGCGCGGCGGCGGTAACCCTTTTCTTCAGACATCACCGGCGCGTCTTGCTCAAGCTCTGCTGAGGCAAATTTCTTCATCAACTGGGACAGCGTTTCCTGCTTGGCATTAATCTGAGCATCATGGCCCAGGTGCTGGAGATTACAGCCGCCGCAAGTACCGTAATGCTGGCAAAATGGCTTGATGCGCTCAGCGCTTGGCTTAGTGACTTTGATAAGACGGGCACGGGCAAATTGGCGCTTATCTTCTGTCAGTTGTAGCAGCACTTCCTCACCCGGCAATGCGCCAGCAACAAACACCGGCTTTTTACCGTCAAACGCCACACCATCACCTTGATGATCGAGACGAGCGATGGTCATTGCCTTGTGTTTGGTATCAAGGGTCTTTTTCTTCTGTGGCTTAAAAAAACGCGCCATGACTTATGTTCCAGCTTTCGCAGCAAACTGAGGTGCAGTCTGCGCATAGATTCGAATATTGGCGACCAGTCAGTTGTGATAACCTGCTGAATTCTCGCCATCAGCTTTGATGTAGCAGCGCACCACCGTTTAGAATGATCTTTAGGTACGCCGCAAAATTGGCGGCAATTCTCCCACAGAATAGACAGCATGACCAAATACGGACTTCGCGCCAGAGTAATCACCCTAACCCTTGCCCCGACGCTAATCATCGGCATATTGCTGAGCGCCTATTTCATTAAAAACCGCTATCAGGAACTGGAGCAGCAACTCGCAGTAGCCGGGCAAGCGATTATCGAACCCTTGGCAATCGCCAGTGAAATCGGCCTTGCCAATGAAAGCCGGGAAAATGTGCGGCGACTGATTGGTCACACGCACCGTCAGCACAGTGAATACATCCGAAGCATTGCAGTGTTCTCCAGCCAGAACGATCTTTTTGTCACCTCCAACTATCACCGCAACCTCGACTTGCTGGCGGTGCCCCGTGGACAACCTTTGCCTGAGCGTCTGGAAGTCATTCACCTGAAAGATGCGCTTCTGCTTCGCGCGCCCATCCGTGCAATTGCTGGCTTTAACAATGCGCTGGTACAGGAGCAGCCTATCGGCTACATCACCATGGAGATGGACCTTTCCACGGTGAAGCTCAAGCAATATCAAGAGATCATCTCCGCGGGTGTGGTGTTAATTCTCGGTCTGATCCTTTCCTGTTTCTTCGCCTATCGCCTGCTGCTTGATGTCGAAATGCCGATCAAGCAGATGATAAGCATGATCGACAGAATACGTCGCGGCCATCTCGATGTTCGGATTGAAGGCAAATTACTCGGTGAGTTAGATACCCTGAAAAACGGGATCAACGCGATGGCGATTTCGCTGTCGGAATATCACCTGGAGATGCAGCAAAGTATCGATCAGGCGACCTCCGATTTGCGCGAAACTCTGGAGCAGTTAGAAATCCAGAACGTTGAACTCGATATCGCCAAGAAAAATGCGCAGGAAGCTGCTCGGGTGAAATCGGAGTTCCTTGCCAACATGTCCCATGAGCTTAGAACTCCGCTGAATGGCGTGATTGGCTTTACCCGTCAGATGCTGAAAACCCAGCTTTCCAGCAGCCAACAGGACTATCTGCAGACCATTGAAAAATCGGCCAACAATCTGCTGACCATCATCAATGACATTCTGGATTTCTCGAAACTGGAAGCGGGCAAACTCCTGCTGGAAAATATCCCGTTTGATTTTGAAGATTCGCTGGATGAAGTGATGCGCCTGCTTGCGCCGATGGCGCACGAAAAAGGCCTGGAGCTCAATCTTCGCATCGACCCTCGCATTCCTGCCGGCGTGATTGGTGACCCGCTTCGCATCCAGCAAGTGCTCACTAACCTGATTGGTAACGCCACCAAGTTTACCGAGCGCGGTCATATCAGCGTCAGTGTAGAACTGAAACAGCAGCGCGACGAACGCCTTGAACTTCAGTTTGTTATCCGTGATACCGGTATCGGCATTTCTGAGCGTCAGCAATCGCAGCTGTTTCAGGCTTTCCGACAGGCAGATGCCAGCATCAGCCGTCGATATGGTGGTACCGGCCTGGGTCTGGTGATCACCCAGAAACTGGTGCAACAAATGGGCGGCGATATTGGGTTTTCCAGCCGTTTGCATCAGGGGTCAACCTTCTGGTTCACCATGTCCCTTATCCAAACTGATCTGCCGCTGGTGCACCCTATCGACACCGACGCCCTGCAAGGGCAATCACTGATGCTGATTGAACCTGACCATGAAAGCCGTTTGATGATGCGTGAACGTCTGGCGCATTTCGACATTGCATTGAGCGATTTCGCTGAGCTGCCCGAAACGTCTGAGCGAGTGTCCTCTGTGCTGATTTGCGTTGATGCCGTCGACGTGCCGGAAGGTGATGCGCTGATTGCACAGGCAAAACGCGCAGAAGCCTTCAGTGAGCGCGTCATTTTCTGTTTGCCGACGACAGAGCTTGCGCTGTCAGAAGCCCTGCTCGCTTCCGGTGTGGCGGCTTGCCTTGCCAAGCCGCTGTCTGTGCGAAAACTCATCGAGCAATTACAGGGTGAACAGCAATCCCTTGCCTTACTGCCGCCAGCGGTTGAAGTGCACACCGACAAAGCGCCACTGACAGTCATGGCGGTGGATGACAACCCAGCCAACCTCAAACTCATCACCGCTTTGTTGAAAGAGCGCGTAACCACTGTGTTTACTGCATCAGATGGTAAAGCCGCTCTCGACTGCGCACAGAAGCAACATTTCGACCTCATCCTGATGGATATCCAAATGCCAGAAATGGACGGTGTGACGGCTTGTCAGGAAATACGCAAAACACCACTCAATCAGCATACGCCTGTGGTGGCCGTGACTGCCCATGCCATGACAGGCGAGCGCGAACGCTTGCTCAACGAAGGGATGGACGACTACCTGACCAAGCCGATTGAAGAGCATATTCTCGAGCAGGTACTGCACCACTGGACGCATCCGCACAGCGGTGAAGTTCAGCCCAATTCGCCACTGATCACGCCAAATAAGCTGGGCGACACCCTCAGCATTGACTGGTCTTTGGCAATTAAGCAGGCAGCAGGCAAAGAGGATCTCGCCAGAGAAATGCTACAGATGCTGGTGCGTTCTTTTGATGAAGTCGAAGAGAAAGTCAATCTGGCGCTGAAAGACAGCAAGGTCGACTTGAGCGCTGTGATCCACAAACTCCATGGCAGCTGCGCCTACAGCGGTGTACCAAGGCTCAAAAACCTTTGTCATGAACTGGAAACCCAGCTTAAAAAAGGCGCAACGGTCGAAGACATCGAGCCAGAGCTTTTTGAATTGTTAGATGAGATTCAGAACATTCGGGAGCAATCGCCCCATTATCTGGATGAGACTGTCTGACAGAAATGAAAAAGGCGGGGTTTCCCGCCTTTTCTTTACCTGTTGATCCTGCGTCTTATGCCTCGGCGCAGATTTTCGCTAAGGTTTCGAGCCTTCTCACTGGCTCATCCACATACGGATTGTCGGTGTCCCACGCATAACCCGCCAGAATCGAACATACCATGCGTTTGATTTTCGGATCTGGGCTTGGATAGAAAATCACATCCTGCAATGTGCCCTTATACCAACCTTCCACATAGCAGCGGAAAGTATCGACACCACGCAAAAGTGGTTTTTCGTACTCGTTCAGCCAATCCACTTTTTCACCTGATAGCTGACGACTCAGAGAATTGACCGCAAGTTCGGCCGATTTCATCGCAATGGTCACACCGGAAGAAAATACCGGGTCAAGAAACTCACCCGCATTACCGAGCAACGCAAACTTGTCGGTAGCCAGCGTGCTCACATTCGCAGAATAGCCACCAATCATACCTGGCTGGTTGGGATATTCCGCATTCGCGAGTAATTGCGCGAGCCAAGGTTCTTCACTCGCCAGTTGTTTGATAGCCTCAATTTGGTCATCAGGATAATTCGCAAAGAAACCCGGCTCACCAACAATGCCGAAAGAGCAGGTGCCGTTGCTGAAAGGGATCAGCCAATACCAGACATCATGATTATCAGGATGCACAGAGATCAGAATCTTGTCTCTGTCATATTCAGTCGCATCAATGTTGTCGACAATATGGGTAAAAATCGCCTGTCGTGGCGGAAGGCATGACGGACTCTCAAGTTCAAGCAACCTTGGCAACACACGACCAAAACCGCTCGCATCAAGTATAAAATCCGCCTGAAGCTGGTAGGGTTCACCCTGCGTGTCTTTTACATAAAGAACCGGCTTGTCAGCATTCACATCCACCGCTTCAATCTCGTGTTGATAGCGAATAGTCACGCCTTGCCTTTCTGCGTCATCAGCCAGCACTTTGTCGAACACCGCACGTTGAACCTGATAGGTTGTGCCTGCGCCCGGTGAGAACTTGTCAGTAAAATCAAAGCTGATGTAGCGTCCTTCGCGATTGAACGCCGCACCGTTTTTAAACTGAAAACCCGCTTCGTTGACGGCATCCAACATGCCCGCCGCGCGGATAGACTCCATGCAGGCAGGCAGCAGACTTTCACCAATAGAGAATCGGGGGAATGTCGTTTTCTCAAGCACCAGTACATCAATGCCTTTCTGGTTCAGCAGCGCAGCAGCAATTGCCCCGGATGGGCCTGCGCCAATAATTGCTACTTGAGTGGTTTCCAACTTCAAGAAATGGACTCCTTTCAACTTTTCAAAACGGTAACGACATGTGCCGTTAAGGACGGGCTTTCAATGTTAGCAGGGTATGCCCCAAGCCGATATTGTCAGTTTGCTCTGCAACCTCAAAACCTGCCTCTTCGACAATCTGCAAAAACTCTTCACAGCGGTAGAAACGGCTATTTCCGTTCGCCAAACACGTAAAGTACAGCGAGGTGGCATTTAAACTGTATGAGGCTGCTTCATATTTCTGCGCATCCCAGAAAAGCTCCAGAATATAAACCGTTGCTTGAGGAGACATTGCCTGACGAACGCGGCGCAAAATACTCAAGATTTCCATTGGCGAGAAACAATCAAGGAACTGACTCATCCACCAAACGTCTGCGCCTTCTGGCAGAGAAATAGAGTTATCCAGCGCATTGAATGGATGACCTTTAATTCGCCCTTCCAGACCATTTACCTTGGCCTGTTCCAGCGCCATTTCAATTTGCTGGGGCAGGTCGATAATGGTGACTTCCACGTCTGCATCGTAATTGCAGCATTGTGTTGCCCATTTACCGGTGTTGCCTCCGATATCGAATAGCTTCTTCGGTTTGGAAGTGAACACTTTTTCAAGCAGCAAAGGGAATGAGCGATCGGAATAGAAGTGATCAAACTGGAACCAGCTTTCCTTGGCTTTGTCCGGTAGCGTCGAGAGGCCTTCATAGATCGAGCTCCACTGCCCCAACTCTTTGAGTCCTGCAGGGCTACCCGTCTCTATCGACTCCGTCAGATGCGCCATCGCGGCATAACAAACGTCCGCCGTAAAATCCATATTGGCACGGGTCATTCCGTCGTAAAGCAGAAAATGCCCCACATTCGCCAATACATAGTTTGGCGACTGCCATGTCACGATATGCGCACTGACTGCCATATCAAGCAACACCTTCACGCCATACTCAGACACACCGGTTTTTCCAGCAATCGCTGCCGCATTCAAACCTTGGGAACCAGCATCGTCCAATGCTGCTAAAACACCGAGATCCCGCAAGGTTCGCGCCGCATGAAAAACAATAGGCGCAAAAGCTAACTTTTGCGCCTCAGTTTTTGCATTCAAAGCGTTATAAGGATCCGCTTGAAATGAATTCACTCTTTAACCTACTACTTAAACGTTTTTACTGGGAAGCTGCCGCCAATACCGCCAGTTTTTTGCGGATATCGACATCTAAATTATTGACCCAGCGGTTGTAATTACGGTGGATTTTACCGCCGCTTTCCATCAGGTTTTCTGATTCCACATAATTGATGGAATAACTTTTATCGTTGTAAGGAATATCGATAACCGCGCGGTGCGAACGCACGAATAATTCGCCACGAATGACGCCTGGGGTGGTTTCAGTCATGATCCATCCACGATCAATACCTGATTCAATGATTGCCTGTTTCACTGACGCAGCGGGGATATTGAAAGCAACCGGAGCATTCACCACTTCTTTAATCGGTTGAACACGATTACAGCCCACCAAAGCAAAACCCATTGCCAACAAAACTAGATATTTTTTAAAGTTCACGACTGACTCCCTATTCGTTTTTAATTCCTTGGTTGCGTGATGTAGCCATTGCGATATGATCGTCTTCTGACTTCCTGCCAAGTGAAGTATTAAACACTGCTCAAGGACTCAATACCTTGATCAGCCACATAATCAAGGATGTTATAGCACCACCGATGAGCAGTATTCAATTTAATATCCAGAGACTTTATGCTTTGTCACCAGGATTAGAAAATCCTGAAAGTTGGACAGCTTGGCAGAAAGCTCAATGTCAGTGGCCTGAAGATGCTGGGGCACCCGTTGCCAGCGCCATCCCAGCAATGATGCGACGCCGCATGAGCCCGCTGAGCAAAATTGTGGTGCAGGTAGCGGCAACATTGTCAGCTGACGAGGACATCGCCTATTCGGTCTTTTCTAGCCGTCATGGTGAACTTCAGCGAACCCTGCAGTTACTTCAGGAAATTCTGGCTGGTGAGCCTGCTTCGCCCACGGCTTTCTCGCAATCCGTGCATAACACCGCTGCAGGCTTATTCACTATCGCGACGAAAAAGCCTATCCCGGCCACATCTCTCGCGGGTGGTGCTGATGGGTTTCACTATGCCTTGCTCGAAGCCTTCATTTACCTCAATCAACACCCAGATAAAAAAGTGTTAGTTGTCGATTTCGACGCGCCACTACCCGATGTTTACGCCCAGTTCGAACCCTATACAACCGCACCTTATGCGATAGGAATAGTGCTCCAAGCCGGCGATCAAATTCAGGTTCAGCGCTCAGCATCGGGCTCAGATACAGACATTACATCCTTGCCACAAGCACTGGAGTTCTATCGTCAGTGGCTGGGTCAAAATACCCGTTTTGAAATGCAAAGTGCCCGTCAGCACTGGTCTTGGCAGGTGGGAGATTTTGAATGTTCCGATTAATAAGCAAATGGTGGCGGGTGTTGGCAACAGGCTTTTGTTTCAGCCTGTTTGGCCTCGGTGGCCTATTCCTGACCTTTATCGTTTGTCCTTTGATGACGTTCAGCGCGAAAAGCGCTAAGGAAAGAGAGCTCCGCGTCCAACGCATTATTCAAAAGACCTTCACCATCTTTTGTCTGACCATGAAGTACACCGGTGCGATTAACTATAAAATCACCGGTGGCGATATTCTTCGCGAAGACAGTAACTGCATCATCCTCGCCAACCATCCTAGTTTGATTGACTACGTGTTGATCACTTCCCAGCTCCCACAGTGTGACTGTCTGGTCAAATCCGCTATCTGGCACAATCCCTTTATGAAAGGCATTGTCAAAGCGGCAGGATACATTCCGAACAACAGCCCGGATGACTTGCTTGAGCGTTGCGCAGAACGACTCAGCGACGGTAATGTCCTGCTTGTTTTCCCGGAAGGCACCCGAACCACACCAGGTGTTGAATCTTCACTGCAACGCGGCGCATCTCAAATTGCTGTCCGCACCCAGACCGACATCCGCTTGGTGCATATTACTGTTACACCTAGCTTTCTCACGAAAGAGAAAAAGTGGTACCAAGTTCCGGACGTACGCCCCTTTTTTCATGTTGAGGTGAAGGGTAAGATAGCGGCGAGTGAATTTATCGATTCAGATATTGCAGAAGCGACGGCAGCCCGTCGCCTCAATAGACGACTCAAAAGGGAACTATTCCCACACAATAATAAAATTGAACAGCAAACAAACATAGAAGGCTACAGTGGACACATTACACAATGAAATAAAGCAGCTGATCATTGAGGCACTTAATCTCGAAGATCTGACGGTTGAAGATATTGATACCGATGCGCCACTTTTTGGGGAAGGGTTAGGTTTAGATTCCATCGACGCACTTGAGCTTGGACTGGCAATTAAAAAAGCTTACAACGTGGTCATTGATGCCGATGACAGCAATACTCGCGAGCATTTTTCCTCAGTGGCAAATCTAGCGAAGTTCATTTCGGCCAACAAAGCGTAATATAAAATGACAGAAGTAAATAAAGCAGAAATATTTGAACAGGTTCGCGACGCTCTGGTGGAATTATTTGAGTTAGATCCTGCCGACATTATTCCTGAAGCCAAACTTTATGAAGAGCTTGATCTAGACAGTATTGATGCTGTGGATCTGGTTGTTCATCTGCAAAATACCACCGGCAAGAAAATTAAACCGGAAGAGTTTAAGTCTGTACGCTCTGTACAAGACGTTGTAGATGCCGTTGCAGACTTGCTAGCAGCTTAAAATGCGAAAGTTCAGCGCACTGGCAGGCCTTCTCCTGCTCGCTTATCCCTTGGCGGTTTACGCCGGGATTTCGCACGGAGGAGTTGGCCCTGTTGCGTTGTTGCTTGGCGTGCTGTTCTTGCTTCGGATGACTTCCAGCAAGGTGCTGGGAAATAGCCCGCTGAGACATGTCGCGACGACGACAGGAATCATTGGCCTTCTGCTGGTTACTTTCAGCTATGTCTTCAAGCAACATGACTGGTTTCTTTATTATCCTGTCGCAGTCAACGCCACCATGTTTGTCGTTTTCGCCGCCAGCCTCTTCCAGCCAATGAGCATCATCGAACAGGTTGCCCGCCTTCAGGAGCCTGATTTGCCTGCTTCTGGCGTGAAATACACCCGCAACGTCACCAAAGTCTGGTGTCTGTTTTTTCTGGTGAACGGCGCAATCGCCTGGCTAACCTGCCTGATGTCGCTGGAGATCTGGACGTTATATAACGGCTTACTCAGTTATCTCGCAGCCGGCGCGCTCTTTGGTATCGAATTTATTGTCAGGAAAAAGGTGCGAGCTTCGTGAATCGTTTTACGCCCTTATCATCCCTCTGTCTGTCAGAACGCGACTCGGATTTGACTGTCGCGCTGGGTGACGGTGGTAGAAAAAACTGGGGTGCATTTACTGATGATGTGGCACTGCTCGCCTCAGTATTGAAAGCATCTCCAGCGCAAACGTGGGCGCTGGCTTTTGAAGATAGCTACCTCTTTGCCACCGCATTTTTTGCCTGTGCCCATGCAGGAAAATCTCTGGTTCTGCCGGGGAATTTACAGACGGGCGCTTTAACTGAGCTTTCAATCCATTTCGACGCTATCTTGCATGACAGCCGTGTAGCAGCGCCTGTCGGCATCACCTCGGTATCACTGCCTCTGTCAGATACGCAAAGCACGTCTAGTTTAAAACTTGAAGCCTTTGATAGTCTGGCTCTCACGCTGTACACATCAGGCTCAAGTGGCGAGCCGAAAGCGATAGAAAAATCACTGTTCCAGATTCAGGAAGAGCTCACCCAACTTGAAGCCCAATGGGGAGCAGAGCTCGAAGGCACTCATATTCAAAGCACCGTATCGCACCAGCATATTTATGGTTTGTTGTTCCGCCTGCTGTGGCCGCTTTCAGCTGGGAGAACATTCCAATGCCACGATCTGGTTTACCCTGAACAAGTCGTCGCCAAAGCAGATGAACAGACGGCCTTGATCAGCAGCCCTGCACTCTTGAAACGCATGATTGAACCCGCATCCGGCCAATATCGTGCGATATTTTCTTCCGGCGGGCCTCTTCCAATATCGGCGGCGCATAGCAGCCAGTCTTGCCTCGGCGCACTACCCATCGAAGTCTATGGCAGCACCGAAACCGGCGGGATTGGTTTTCGACAGCAATCCACTGAGAGCACACCATGGCATCTGTTCAGTGGCATCTGCGCTCAATTGGATGATGTGGGCTGCCTGCAACTGCTTTCCCCTTACATCGACCCTGACCATTGGTATCAGACTGCAGATTTGTGCGAGCTTTATGACAACCATACCTTCCTGCTGAAAGGTCGTGCTGACCGCGTGGTAAAGATTGAAGAAAAGCGGGTCTCTTTGCCGGAAATCGAACAACGACTTTGCCAAAGCAATTGGATAACGGATGCTGCCAGCATTCTCCACCAGCAGGATGAAAGACAAATCATTGTCGCAGCAGTAGTATTGTCCGCAGAAGGTGAAAAGATGCTGGCTGAAACAGGGGCTGGGAAATTTAAACTGATGTTGAGACAAAGTCTTCGAGAGTGGCTTGAGCCGATTGCCATCCCGCGCCAGTGGCGCTTTGTCGACGCCATTCCTCAAAACAGCCAGGGCAAACGTCAACAGCAAGCCATTGAAGCCTTGTTTAACCGGACGCAGTAACAGCACAGCTACAACGCTTACAGGAAAAACATGCAACGCAAACCCACATTACTCAACGCAGAAACCGAAGCCAACAGCGTGATCCTAACACTGAAGGTTGATAGTGGTCTGGAAGATTTCAAAGGCCACTTCCCAACGTTTCCGATTCTGCCCGGCGTCACCCAAATCGATTTAGCCATACGCTACGCCGAAGAGTATCTGTCGCTTGATGGTCAGTTTGGTGGCATGGAGGTGATTAAGTTTCAAGACCCTATCCTGCCGGAAGCCGTCGTAACCCTGACGCTGACTTGGGATGCGGAGAAACGAAAACTCTACTTCAGCTACCAATCCAAAGACAGAGCCCATTCTTCAGGCCGCGTTTTGATCAGCGAGGCGAAATGAGCCACTACTCACCTTGCTTTCTCATCCCCTGCTACAACCACGGTGCTGCCATTGGTACTGTGGTCGATGCGCTAAAAGCGTTTGATCTGCCGATTGTTATTGTGGATGACGGCAGTGACGAGCCCACCAAAACGGTGCTGGATAGGCTCTCACAGCAGGATGACGTGACACTTCACCGCCTTGAAGAAAACCAAGGCAAAGGCGGCGCAGTGATGGCAGGCTTGAAGCAGGCACAAACCCTCGGCTTCACCCATGCACTTCAAATCGACGCTGACGGACAACATGATCTCACCGCGGTACCCGCGCTAATTGAAGAATCTCAAACGTATCCAGACTCCCTGATTTCCGGCAAACCTATCTACGATGAATCCGTACCCAAGTCCCGATTGTACGGACGTTATATCACCCACTTCTGGGTGACACTGGAAACCCTGTCGACCACCATCAAAGATTCCATGTGTGGATTCAGAGCCTACCCGCTTGCCCAGACACTCAAAGTGATTGAAGCGTCTTCACTTGGCAAACGAATGGACTTTGATATCGAAATCATGGTGCGCCTCTACTGGGATGGCTGCGATATTCGGTATATCGACACCAAAGTGATTTATCCCGAAGACGGCTTGTCGCACTTTGATGCGTTTAAAGACAACGTACGCATCAGCAAAATGCACAGCCTGCTGTTCTTTTCCATGTTGCCCAAAATCCCCCGATTGCTGGCAATGAAACGGAAGAACAGCCAACACTGGTCAGCCAGAAAAGAACGCGGCACCATTCTTGGCATCAAGCTGCTTCTGGCCACATACAGCCTGTTGGGCAGAAAAGCCTTCAGCCTGATGCTGAAACCTGTGATGTATTACTACTGGTTAACAGGCAAGGTCGCACGGGAAGCCTCTGAAGATTACCTGCAAAGAGTCGCCACCTATACCGGTGAAAAGCCACTAAGCAGTTATCACCACCTGCTCTCGTTCGGTGAAACCATGCTGGATAAACTCGCGGCCTGGAAAGGGGACTTTGACGTTTCCAATCTCACCATTACCGGTGGCGAACACTTTCGTCATCTGGTGGAAGACAAGCGCGGCGCAGTGCTGATTGGCTCCCACCTTGGCAATATCGAGCTTTGTCGCGCCCTCAGTCGTCGTCACTCAGGCGTCAAAATCAACGCGCTGGTGTTTACTGAGCATGCTGAGCAGTTCAATTCAGTGATGGACGAAGTGAACACTGACGCTTCGGTTAACCTGATGTCGGTATCAAACCTTGGCCCTGAAACTGCCATCATGCTCCAGCAAAAAATTGATGATGGCGAATGGGTGGTCATTGTCGGCGACAGAACGTCGGTGACCCGCGAAAGGCGTGTGGTCATGGCAGATTTTCTTGGCAAGCCGGCGCCTTTCCCGCAAGGGCCTTTCGTGCTTGCGTCGGTGCTGAAAGCGCCAGTTCTTTTGTTGTTTGGCCTTCGTGATGAGCAAAGCCAAACACCGCACTTCAATGTGCACTTTGAACCTTTTTACGACCCAATTCGACTGCCCCGCGGAAAGCGTGAAGAAGCGCTTCAGGAAGTGGTCGAGCAATACGCAAAGCGCCTTGAGCACTACACCCTCAAAGCCCCTTTGCAGTGGTATAACTTTTTTAAATTCTGGCAGTTAACGAGCAGCAACAATGACAAGTCACACGGATAACACCATCGTTTTCGGGGAAGCGCCCCTCACTATTGAGTCTGTTGTCGCGATTGCCAATGGCAGCCGCGCCGCGTTGAATCCTTCCGAGGAATTTACGGCGCGAATTGACCGAGGCTCACGATTCCTTGAACGTCTACTGAAAGAAGAAGGCGTGATTTATGGCGTGACCACAGGCTATGGCGACTCTTGCACCGTGGCAATCCCGCCAGCGCTTGTTAACGAACTGCCGCTGCACCTGACCCGTTTCCATGGCTGTGGTTTGGGCGACAACCTCGATCACGTACAAAGCCGTGCGGTACTGGCAACCCGCCTCAACTCGCTGACGCAAGGCGTGTCGGGCGTGACCATGGAGCTTCTGAGCCAGTTGGTCACCTTGATCAATCACGACATTTCCCCGCGCATTCCGCAGGAAGGCTCCGTCGGCGCCAGCGGTGATTTAACACCGCTGTCCTATGTTGCTGCTGCTCTAATTGGCGAACGTGAAGTGATTTACAAAGGCGAGCTTCGACCGACTGCAGAAGTCTTTGCCGAATTAGGTATCGATCCTATTACGCTGAAACCCAAAGAAGGTTTGGCGCTGATGAACGGCACGTCAGTGATGACCGCACTGGCCTGCCTCGCTTACAAGCGTGCAGAATATCTGGCGCAACTTTCTACCCGAATCACCGCCATGGTGTCGCTAGCAATGCATGGCAACGACTTCCATTTTGATGAAGCCTTGTTTGCCGTCAAACCTCACCCTGGTCAGCAGCAAATTGCCAAATGGCTGCGTGACGATTTGCAGGCAGACAAACCGCCTCGCAACAGCGACCGATTGCAAGATCGCTACTCGCTGCGCTGCGCGCCTCACGTGATTGGCGTGCTGCAGGACACCCTGCCTTGGGCTCGCCAGATGATCGAAAACGAACTCAACAGCGCAAACGACAACCCAATCATCGATGGTGACAACGAGCGCGTGTTGCATGGCGGTCACTTCTACGGCGGCCATATTGCTATGGTGATGGACTCGCTGAAAACGGCAATTGCCAACATTGCTGACCTGCTTGATCGCCAGATGGCACAGCTGATGGACTATAAGTTCAACAACGGCCTGCCGTTTAACCTCACTGGTGCTGAAGGCGATCGCAAGCCCATTAACCACGGTTTCAAAGCGGTACAAATCGGTATCTCTGCCTGGACGGCAGAAGCGTTGAAACACACCATGCCTGCGAGTGTCTTTTCACGCTCGACCGAATGTCATAATCAGGACAAGGTCAGCATGGGCACCATCGCTTCCCGTGATTGTCTGCGCGTATTGCAGCTGACCGAACAAGTCACCGCAGCCAGCCTGTTGGCTGCGACGCAAGCACTGGAAATTCGCCGTAAGCATGGCGAACTGGATTTGAATCATTTCAGCCCAGCACTTCGCACCATGACAAAACACGTGTTGGATGAGTTTGAGATGGTGATTGAAGACCGACCACTTGAGCAAGATCTTCGCCGTTTCGTCGATAACATTCAGCGGCAGGCTTGGGAGCTTTACTAATGACTGAGCGCACACTTAACGCCGAAGTGGTTCTCATGACATCCTTTCAGGATGCCGACCCGATGGGCGTTATCTATCACGGCAATTACTTCCGCTACTTTGAGGAAGCCCGCCGTGTGATGATGGAAAAGATTGATTACGGCTATCTGGCCATGAGTGCCTCAGGCTACATGTGGCCGATCATCGACACTGCCGTGCGCTACGTAAAACCTATCCAGTTCAACCAGGAAATCCGTGTCACAGCGACATTGACCGAGTACGAAAACCGTCTCCGCACTGACTACGTCATTTACGACGCCGAAAGTGGCAAACGCCTAACCAAAGGGCATACCACTCAGGTGGCAGTGTCTATCGCTGAACAGGAGATGTGTTTTGTCTCGCCTAAAGCGCTGACAGACCGACTGGAGGCATACTTCAATGCTGAGTAAGCTTGTCACTGCGCTGTTGACCTTCAGCCTGATGATATCGTGCCCCCTGACCTGGGCATTTGGACTTTCTGATCTGCAAAACACGCTGGAAAAGTCAGCCGTGATCAGCGGTGACTTCGAGCAAACCAAAGATATTGCGATGCTTAGCAAGCCTTTGGTATCAAACGGCAACTTTGTCTTGAGTGAAAAAGAGGGGCTGCTTTGGCTTCAGGCCACGCCGTTTCCCGTCACCCTGATTTTGTCTGATCAAACACTTCGCCAGAAAATGCCGGGGCAACCGGAGCAGGTCATCCATGCCAAAGATAACCCGATGGCGTTTTACTTCAGCGACCTTTTCCTTGGTCTGTTCCATGCTGATGCAGATGTCCTGAACCAACAATTTAGCTATGAGCTGGATGGCAGCCCTGAAGCGTGGACACTTGTTCTGACCCCAACCGAGGCGCCACTGACAAAAGTCTTCAGTCAAATCACTTTATCAGGCGGTCACAACATTGATGTCCTGACGATGGAAGAGCTCCGCGGTGACAAAACCACAGTGACTTTCAGCAATATCCAACGCGCATCAGCGCTGACTGACGAGGAGCGCCGTGCGTTCAACGACTAAAGCCATACTATGGCTGATTGCCCTGTTTCTTCTCGCAACCACCGCGATACTGCGCCACCCAAGCGGCGCAGCGATGCTCGACACCAACATCCTTAACCTGCTTCCTGAAAACCAGCAAGATCCCCTGGCTCAGAAAGCCTTTGATGAGCTGGCTGGCAGCATGGAAGATCAGGTACTGTTCCTCGTCTCCGCCGACACTCAAGAACAGACCCTAAAAGCCGCCCGCGCTTTTGAAGCAGAACTTCAAGCGCAGCCACTTTTCAGCAAAATAAATGGCAAATTGTCTGATGAAGAGCAATCAGCCTGGGTCAGCACCTATGCACCTTACCGATACCAATTGCTGACGCAGGAACAACGCGAGATCCTCAAGCACTCGCCTGCCATCCAGACCGCCAAGGTCATCCAACAGGTATACAACCCTTTTTCCGGGGTGACTGGCGCTGAACTTTCAGGCGACCCCTTTTTGATGTTCCGCGATTACCTACAAACGATGAACAAGCAAAACCAGCGCTTTTCCATCACAGAGGGTTATCTGACCACAGAGCAGAACGACACTTTTTATATTCTGCTCCGCGGCACGCTTTCCGGCTCAGCCTATGCCATGCAAACCCAACACCAGCTGGCAGAGCTCGCCCAATTAGAAGAAGCCACTGCCGCGCAGTTTGATGCTCAAATCTTCCATACTGGCGTGGTGTTTTATGCGGCCTTTGGGACTGACAGTGCCAAGTCTGAAATCAGCACCATCGGCGTTGGCTCACTGCTCGGCATCTTGCTTTTAGTGCTTTTGGTTTACCGTAGTCTTTTACCTGTCAGCCTGACCTTACTGTCGATTGGTACTGGCGTCGTGACGGCTTTTTCCGTATGTCTTCTGGTATTTGGGCAAATTCACCTGTTCAGCCTTGTCATTGGCGCCAGCTTAATTGGTGTCTCGATAGATTATGCCTTCCATTACCTGACCGACCGCCTCGCGTCCGGCGCTTCGTGGCGCTCAGAAGAGGGACTAAAACGCGTTTTCGTTCCCATCACCTTTGGCCTGATTTCCACGCTGATTGCTTATCTCAGCATGTTAGTTGCCCCTTTTCCGGGACTGCAGCAACTTGCACTGTTTTCAGCCGCAGGCCTGATTGGCGCTTACCTGAGTGTGATTTTTTGGTATCCGCTGTTGGCAAAACGTCCCGCGAGATATCAAACACTGCCTCTCGCAAATTCAAGCAAGGGCTACCTGACGTTATGGCAACAGCCGCTGGTGCGAGTGGCCATGCCAGTTGCTGCCTTACTGGTCGCTCTGATTGGCTTTTTTAATGCAGACTACGATGACAACATCCGCCAACTGCAATCTCTGCCACCGACCTTGCAAGAGCAGGAATCGGTCATCAAGTCAGTAACAGGCCTGAGCAGTTCCCAGCCGATGCTGCTGGTCAAAGGAAGCAGCGAGCAAAAAGTGCTGGAGCATGCTCACGCGCTCACGCCGGCACTTGAAAAACTTCGAAGTGAAAACGCCCTTTCCGGTTATCAAAACCCCGCAGATTTGGTGCCACCAGCATCGGTGCAGCGAGAGAATTTTGCGCTTGTTCAATCTCTTTATCAGTCAGAAGGTGAAAAACTCGCCGCACAAATTGGCTTGGCGACGCTGCCACAACTCCCGGGCGACATTGATATTCTGACACCCGCGAAAATGCTTAACGCTCCGAGCAGTGAGCTGTTCTCATCGCTGTGGCTGCAGCCTGCTGAAGGGCAATATGCCGCCATTGTGATGCTGCAAAACGCAACAGACATAAGCGCCATAAAACAAGCGATAGCACCTTTCCCTCAGGTGAGTGTGCTTAACAAAGCTGAAGAAGTTTCCAGCCTGTTTGGTCAGTACAGACTGCGTATTTCCATGTTGATGGGCATCGCCTGCCTGGCGATTTTGGGCGTGCTCTGCGTGCGGTTCGGCCCTCGCCGTGCGGTTCGCATTCTTACCCCGCCGTTGCTCGCGGCCGGTGTAGCCTTGACCGCAGGCGCTATCAGTCCAGTTCCTATGAATTTGTTCAACCTGCTGGCACTGTTTCTCGTGCTGGGAATTGGTATCGACTACACCCTGTTTTTCGCCGAGCACAACGACAGTTATCGCGCCTTGGTCGCCAATACCCTTGCCGCCCTCACGACCATACTCTCTTTTGGCTTGCTGTCTCTCAGCCAAACCGAAGCGATTCACAGTTTCGGTATTACTGTACTGGTGGGTGTTGTTGTCGCCTGGCTACTCGCACCATTGGCCATCCAACAGCCAGAAAAGGAGCTTCATCAATGATTCGTGTTGTACTCTGTTTGGCTTTTTCTCTGCTGCTTTCTGCTTGCGCGGCAGCGCCTGATAGCAATCACGTTGAAATCGCACCCGATAAGTTTGTCACCTTACCCGCCCCTTCAGAGTTTGAAAGCACCGTCAGCGTGAACCAGCTGATTACCGCGAAGTGGAGTGACAGTACGCAGGTGCTGCCTGTGCATCTTGAAATCACCGAATCAGACGTCGTTTTAGTGGGATTCTCCAGTTGGGGAACCCGACTACTGACGCTCAATTACGATGGACAGGCTCTGGAAACCGACAACCTCACAGGTCTGGGTGCCGTGTTGCCTGATGGAAAACAGGTGCTCATGAACCTGATGTTGACCTTATGGCCGGCCACTTCGTGGCAACCACATCTTTCACCGATTGGATGGCAACTGGTTGATGATGCTACAAGCCGAACCCTGCTCGATGAGAACGGCGAAACCGTGGCGAAAATACAGTATGATGGGCCCAAGGTTGCAGGAGGAGTTCCTGCCGATATCCAGTTTGAGCAAGTGCGCCAGCACTACCAAATCCAGATTCAAACCCTCGAATAACGGAAGAACAGATCGCAATGACCGACGCAGAGACACAAACAACTCCGGTTTATATCCATGCTTGCGGGTCGCACTCCGCACTGGGTGTGCGCTCTGAAGATATCCACCGAAATCTGCAAAGCGACAAGAGTGACGGCATCGAAGCCGAACGTTTCACTCTTAATGATGGCAAGGAAGTAATCGTGGGGCGCGTCCTGGAAGACCTTCCAGAAATCCCTGCGCAATTCCAACATCAACAGACACGAAACAACCGCCTGGCCCTGTCAGCCCTTCTGCAAATTCAGGACACTGTTAAAAACGCCATTGATAAATATGGTGAAGATCGCGTTGCCGTTATTGTCGGCTCCAGCACATCAGGCATTTCCAACGGTGAAATCGCCCTTAGCGGGCAATTGCAGACCGGCGAGCTGCCAGAGAATTATCACTACTACCAGCAAGAGCTGAGCAATCTTTCTGATTTTATCAGTGACTATTTTGGCCTCTCGGGTCCAAGCTATGTGGTTTCCACCGCTTGCTCATCGAGTGGAAAAGTGTTCCTTTCTGCTAAAAGGCTGCTGCAATCAGGTATGGCTGACGCCGTGATTGTAGGTGGTGCTGACACCCTTTGTCGTTTAACACTGAACGGTTTTCATGGCTTGGAATCTGTCTCTTCCGGGCTATGTCGCCCATTTGGCGAAGGGCGCGACGGTATCAATATTGGTGAAGCCGCCGCGTTTATGCTGCTTTCTCTCGAGCGCCCGGAAGAAGCTGAACCTATAGCATTGCTTGGCGCAGGTGACAGCTCTGATGCCCACCATATCTCAGCTCCAGAGCCGGAAGGTCGCGGCGCAGAAGAGGCCATGATAAAAGCATTGGCAGATGCCGGACTGTCTCCAGACAATATTGGTTACGTCAATGCACACGGCACCGCCACGCCTCTCAACGATGCGATGGAGTCCAAAGCCATCAGTCGTGTATTGGGTAATAATGTCCCGGTTAGCTCAACTAAGCCCCTGACAGGTCACACCCTCGGGGCCGCCAGTGCGATAGAGGCTGCCATTTGCTGGCACATTCTTCGCAACGATCTCTCGCTACCCATCCCTGGAGCACAAGCAGGTCGCGATCCAGAGATCGCGCCAATTCGTCTGGTAACAGCAAATGATAGGCTGGAAAAACACGCTATTTTGAGCAACTCGTTTGCCTTTGGCGGGAACAACGTATCGCTAATTTTTGGAAAACTATGAGTCCGCAACCACAACTTCACGAGCTGCTGCCTCACGAGGCCCCCATGATCCTTCTCGATACGCTGATTGATGTCGCTGATTTGCATGTCCACTGTCAGGTAACATCCAGTGAGAGCAGTTTGTTTTTCGATAAAAACATGAATGGTATTCCGGGCTGGGTGGGTATTGAGTTCATGGCTCAATCTGTTGCCGCGTGGTCGGGTTATCAGGCGAGCAAAGACAACAAAGCACCACCTATCGGATTTTTGCTGGGCAGCCGCCGTTACAAATGCGACACCCCCAGCTTTCCTGCCGGTGCGCTTTTAGATGTGCGTGCTAACCACGTGATGGAAAGTAATGGTATGGCCGTGTTTGCCTGCACCATTGAACATGAAGGTGAGGAACTCGCATCGGCCCAGCTCAATGCGTATGTGCCTTCAGAAGAAAAGTTACAGCAAATGTTAAAAGGAACGTCCCAATGAGTCGTGATGTATTGGTTACTGGCGCAAGCAAAGGCATTGGCCGAGCTATCGCCATTCAACTTGCCAAAGACGGTTTCAATATCGTGATCCACTATGGTCGCGACAAAGCGGGCGCTGAAGCGACGCTGGCAGACATCACCGAGCTGGGTGGTTCTGGTCGTTTAATCTCTTTTGACATTGCCAACCGCGAACAATGCCGTCTTGAACTTGAGGCGGATATGGCAACCCATGGTGGATACTATGGCGTTGTGAACAATGCAGGTGTGACAGCAGACACCGCCTTCCCGGCCATGACAGAAGGTGAGTGGGATGGCGTGGTTCATACCAACCTTGATGGTTTCTATAACGTGCTGCACCCTTGCGTGATGCCAATGATTCAGTGCCGTCGCGGTGGACGCATCGTAACCATGGCATCGGTTTCTGGTCTGATGGGTAACCGCGGACAAACCAATTACAGTGCCGCCAAAGCCGGTATTATTGGTGCTACCAAGGCACTGGCTCTGGAACTTGCAAAGCGCAAAATCACCGTAAACTGTGTGGCACCGGGCCTTATCGACACCGGTATGGTGGACGAACACGTGAAAGAACATGCCCTTCCTCAGGTGCCATTGCGCCGAATGGGCAAACCGGAAGAAGTGGCCGGTCTGGTCAGCTATCTGATGTCAGATTCCGCCAGCTACGTCACCCGACAGGTAATCTCAGTCAATGGAGGACTGATATGAATCGCAGAGTTGTTATCACTGGTATGTCCGGTGTTACTGCATTCGGTAACGACTGGCAAAGTGTCCAGCCAAAGCTTGCGGCGATGCAAAATGCCGTTCGCTACATGCCTGACTACGAGCAATATGATGGCCTGAACACCAAACTGGCCGCGCCAGTAGAAGGGTTCAGTGTGCCAAAACACTATCCACGCAAGAAAGTGCGTGGCATGGGGCGCGTTTCCCAACTTTCCACAGTGGCAACAGAAAATGCCCTCGAGCAAAGTGGCCTGATTGGCAATGAGGTGCTGACCAACGGACAGACAGGTATCGCCTACGGCTCCTCCACTGGCAGTACACCAGCGATTGGTGCGTTCGGTGTGATGCTCAACGACAAGAGCACCCGCGCCATTACCGCGACAACCTACGTGCAAATGATGCCTCACACGACCGCGGTGAATGTGGGCTTGTTCTTTGGCCTGAAAGGCCGAGTGATTCCGACCAGCAGCGCGTGTACTTCCGGCAGTCAGGCGATTGGTTACGCCTATGAAGCCATTAAGCACGGCTACCAGACCGTGATGGTGGCTGGCGGTGCGGAAGAGCTTTGCCCTACTGAATCTGCCGTTTTCGACACCCTGTTTGCCACCAGCCTGAAAAACAACGAACCGGAAAAAACACCGCGTCCGTATGACACAGAGCGCGATGGTCTGGTGATTGGTGAAGGCGCAGGCACACTGGTGCTGGAAGAATATGAGCATGCAGTTAACCGTGGTGCAAACATCATTGCCGAGATTGTTGGTTTTGCCAGCAATTGCGATGCTGCACACGTCACCCAGCCTACCAAGGAAACCATGCAGATTTGTATGGCAATGGCGCTGCGTGATGCCAATCTGGCACCAGAAAAAATTGGCTATGTTTCCGCGCACGGTACAGCAACTGAAAAAGGGGATATCGCAGAGAGCAACGCCACCGCGAATATCTTTGGCAACCAGACGCCTATCAGCTCACTGAAAAGCTATTTTGGCCACACGCTTGGCGCTTGTGGTGCCATTGAAGCCTGGCTGAGCCTTGAGATGATGAACAGTGGTTGGTTCAGTCCTACCCTAAACCTCGACAACATCGACCCAGCTTGTGGCGAACTGGACTACATCCGCGGCGAAGGGCGCCACATCGACTGTGAATACATCATGAGCAATAACTTTGCCTTCGGTGGTATCAATACATCGATTATCTTTAAGCGTGTCTAACGCGAGATCGACAGCAAAACGCCCGCATCTCTGCGTAATGCCGATCAGTTAA